>DXBJ01000067.1 GCA_019116585.1 Candidatus Faecalibacterium gallistercoris
AAAAATAGTAAATCGGGCCTTGACACCGGGGGGGGTATGCTATAATGCCTTTGAAAGGAAAGGACCTTCCTTTCAACCTGTTTTGGGTCTCTATCTTTTATACACCATAAGGAGGAAAAATTCATTATGAAACTCAAAAAGATTGCTTCTCTGGCACTGGCCGGCATCATGGCCGTCAGCATGCTGACCGCTTGTGGCGACAACATCAGCGAGCAGCCCCCTGTTGACAATGGCAATGATACCACTCCCGCTACTGGCTACTCTGCTACTTTCGAGGGCCGTCTGAGCGATCGCGGTGATGCCAACATCAGCATGAGCGACAACGACGCACTGAACAATGCTCTGAAGGCAGCTATGGACTTTGCTTCTGACAGTCACATTGCAAAAGATTATGATATCAATTATAATCACAAAGTAAACTTCGTTGAGGGTAAAGTCAAGGGTACTGACCTGAACCAGGTTGCTGCTGAGCTGATTAAGGCTGCTGATACTGACAAAGAGAGCATGGAGAAGGATGTTGCTAAGATTTTCGATGTCCTGAACCCCAATGATAACAAGGACGATTACAAAAAGGACAATCTCGACGTCGTTATGCTGTATGTTGTTGACGGCGGTCTGAGCACCGATGCTGCTGTTATGGAAGTTGCCGACGCGATCAACGGTGAGATTGAGTCCCTGGTTCGGAGCTACAACACCAAGGATACTAATAACTCTACTGTGGAGAATGTGTACACCTACACTGGTTCTGTCAGCGCTGACACCATCACTCTGGATGCCAACCATGGCAAGAGCATGACCTTCGTGGCTGTCGAGATCGTCCGCAAGCTCGCCTGATTGAAGGTAACAAGACTTTACTTATAACAAATACAGGGCACCATACTGTATTTGATATAGGAGCCGGTAAGTTTTAGAGACGCTTATCGGTTTGGCAATACCCTCTTAATGTGACGACAAAGGGGAATAACACACCAATTATTCCTTCTGTTGTTGATCGCACCAAAACAAAAGAACTTTTGCGTCACGAAAGATAGGGTCCCTCTGCGGGGGCTGGCGAAAGCCGGCCCCCGCATTGTTATGCCTACGAATACCCACTTGTCAAGTGGGATTTTCCCGGTGATTCTGCCCAAGAATTTTACCAAAATTTGGTCTTTCCTCCAATTTTCGCGTGGGATACAACTTTGCCCTTGCAAAATCAGCCAAATGTTGTATGATGGATGTATACAACCCACGCGGCGCGTGTCTTGAAGCCTGGGCCCGCTGCGGGGCCGGGCAGGGTGTGCGCCCAGCGCAGGGAAGAGAAGGAGGAACACCATGAGTCATTCACCCAAAGCACGCCTGCGGGCGCGGCGGTTTGCCGCCGGCCTGCTGGCGGCAGCCATGACGGCCAGCTGTATCCCGGCGGCCCTCGCGGCGGACAATGACACCAGCAAAAGCTGGACCTTTACCTGGTTTGGCCCGTCCACCAGCGAGACGGCCAACACCGTCAGCGCGCCCGACGGCATCGGCGGCAAGATCGTCATGACGTCCTGCACCTCGAAAGAGGACGGCACCATCGACAAAAAGGGCGGCAAGTTCGTCTCGTCCGACCCCGCCGACGGCATCAGCTTCTATTACACCACCATCGACCCGGCCAGGGAAAATTTCTACCTGCAAGCCGACGTCACCATCGACTACGTCAACCCCACCCCCGACGGCCAGGAGGGCTTTGCCCTGATGATCCGGGACGTCATCGGCAAGACCGGCGAGAGCGCCAGCTTTGAGTCCAACCTGGTGTCGGTCACCGGCACCAAGCTGCCCTACGACGGGATGAACGGCTCCACCGAGGTCAAGGACATGGTGGGCGTCCGCAGCTACACCGGCATCAGCGACCTGTCCACCGTGGACAGCGATGCGCTGAAGGTCTACCGCCAGGGCTTTGACCCCAACGGCGCCGCCATCCAGCAGGGCGACACCTACCGCGTCAGCCTGGAAAAGACCGATTACGCCTACATCGTCACCCAGTACGCCATCCATGGCGACGGCTCCACCGGCGCTGTCCTCGGCCAGCATACCCTCTATATCCCGGCCAAGGATCCCAGCGCCGAGAGCGTGTCCAGCTACGACGAGCTGGATGACCCCATGCTGGTCCAGGACGATCTGGGCTATGTGGGCTTCGCAGCGGCCCGCGGCATGAACGTCACCTACTCCAACATCACCTTTACCACCAGCGCCTGGGACGCCGCCGGCTGGCATCCCCAGGAGCCTGAGCAGGTGGCCGCCGACTACCAGATCACCAGCCCCGCCACCGCCGCCGAGAACAGCTATACCCTGGTGTTCAAGGCCAACGCCGACGGCAGCGCCAACGTGTACCAGAACGGCGCGCTGGTGGAGTCCGGGGTGGCCGTCACCGCCAACACCGAATTCTCCGCGACCTATCCCATCGCCGGGGACACCACCTTCCGGGTGGAGTTCACCCCCGACCCCGACTACAAGATCTCGGCCTTCGAGGTGCTGAACAGCTATGACACCGCTGTGGTGGAAAAGACGGTCACCGTCCGCACCATCGGCGACGGCAGCACCATCTATGTGACCCCCGCCGGCCAGAGCGCCGCGGGCGGCTCCAGTTACGCCGACGCCGTCGACCTCCAGACCGCCCTCGACTATGCCACCGCCGGCCAGACCATCCTGCTCCAGCCCGGCCGCTACGATCTCAGCGGCGCCCTGCTCAAGGTGGCCCGGGGCCGCAGCGGCACCGCCAGCCAGCCCATCACCCTGAAGGGCGACGGCGGCTATGCCATCCTGGACTTTGGCCGCTCGGGCGCCGGCTTTGAGCTGTGGGGCGACTACTGGCACGCCAGCTTCATCAACGTCACCAACAGCGCCGACGGCTCCAAGGGGATGCAGGTCTCCGGCAGCCACAACATCATCGAGCGGATGAACTTCTACAACAACGGCAACACCGGCCTGCAGATCTCCGGCTCCTCGGCCGAGACCATCGAGAAATGGCCCAGCTACAACACCGTGCTGAACTGCACCTCCATCAACAACGCCGACTCCCAGATGGAGGATGCCGACGGCTTTGCCGCCAAGCTGACCGCCGGCGTGGGCAACGTCTTTGACGGCTGCATCGCCGCCTACAACGCCGACGACGGCTGGGACTTCTTTGCCAAGGTGGCCACCGGCTCCATCGGCAACACCACCATCCGCAACTCGGTGGCCTACCGCAACGGCTGGATCAAGGTCGTCCCGGGCAGCACCGCCAAGGATTGGAGTTTCGCCTCCGTCTCCTGCGACGAAAACGGCACCCTGACCGTGGACCCCGCCGCCGAGACCCTGGACGCCGGCAACGGCAACGGCTTCAAGATGGGCGGCTCCAACATGCCCGGCGCCCATGTGCTGGAAAATTCCATCTCCTACGAGAACAAGGCCAAGGGCATCGACTCCAACTCGGGCCTGGACATCAAGGTCTACAACTCCACCAGCTTCAACAACGGCAGCTACAACGTGGCCCTGTACACCAGCGACAAGGCCGCCGCCACCGGCTATGAGGCCGAGGGCGTCCTCTCCTTCCGCACCGACGGCAAGGACATCCCCGAGCAGATCGAGCTGCAAAGCCAGTCCAGCACCGACGTCTACGGCCGCACCAACTACTATTGGGACACCGAGGCCCAGTCCAGCCACAACACCTCGTCCAACCAGACCGCGGCTTCCCGCTTCTGGTTCTGGAGCCTGGACACCAGCCGCGAGCCCACCCGCAACGCCGATGGCTCGATTGATATGCACGGCCTGCTGCTGCTCAACCAGATCGGCAAGGCCTTCACCGGCGGCAACGCCGGCGCCCGGGGCGAGGCCTGGGGCCAGCACGAGCCCGAAAAGGCCACCATCTGGGTGGTGGGCGACTCCACCGTCTCCGGCTTTGACGACGACTACTACCTGCCCCGGGAGGGCTACGGCGAAGAGCTGGCCAACTACCTCAACGCCGACGTCTACAACCTGGCGGTCTCGGGCGCGTCCAGCAAGGACTTCCTGACCATGGACAGCTACACCACCCTCCGCCAGGGCAGCGACACCGTCCCGGCCATGGGCACGGTCCCCGGGACCGAACAGTTCCTCCTGATCGGCTTCGGCCACAACGACGAAAAGACCGAGGAGGCCCGCTACACCAACCCCAACGGCGACTACAACACCCCCGGCAGCTTTGTCAACAGCCTGTATGTCAACTACATCCAGCCTGCCCTGGCCGCCGGCGTCACTCCCATCGTCTGCACCCCCATCGTCCGCCTGACCGACGCCAACACCCATGAGAGCTACGACGGCGAGTCCGGCCACATCACCAAGACGGTGGAAGCCTACGGCAACACCTTCCCCGGCGGCGATTACGCCCAGGCGATCCGGGATATGTGCCAGGCGCTGGACATCCAGTGCATCGACCTGACCCGCCTCACCGAGGACCTGAACGTCCGGATGGGCCAGCATGCCCAGTGGATGCACGCCTTCACCGGCGCCAAGTACGCCGCCGACGGGGTCAGCCTGATCCCCACCGGCCTGGACAAGACCCACACCAACAGCTACGGCGCCAAGATGAACGCCTGGCTGATCGCCAACGCCGACACCTCCCTCAAAAAGTACAGCCGGCACAAGGTCCAGCCCACCTACAACGCCGACTTTGCCGACGCCGCCAACCCCGACTATGAGGTCAGCAGCTACGCGGCGCCCACCGGCGTCAGCGCCCTCTGGCCCGCATACACCGACGCCAGCGGCCGTGTCTGGAACGGCACCGTCTTTGGAGATGTGGGCGGCCAGGACAAGATCACCGCGGAGAACTTCACCGCCCAGCTGGGGGCCGACGGCTCCATCACCCTGGGCGTGGCCAACAACCGCGGCAAGATCGCGGGCAGCTCGGACGGCATCATGATGTACTATGTCCAGCTGCCGGCCGGCACCACCTTCAAGCTGTCGGCCACCGCCACCGTCAACAGCATGGCCGCCAACAACCAGGTCTCCTTCGGCCTGATGGCCCGTGACGACCTGTACATCGACACCTACGTGGCCGAGACCATGGGCGACTATGTGGCGGCAGGCACCCGCAACCAGGGCGCCTTTGCCGGCTTTGGCCGCAAGAGCGGCGAGCTGTACAACGCCCCCGCCGCCACCCAGGTCTACGCCGCAGGGGACACCCTGAAGCTGGAGATCGTGGGCTCTGCCGACGGCTACACCGTCACCTATGGCGACAACGCCCCGGCGTCGGCTGGGTTCGACTACCCCCTGACCGCTGTGGATTCCGATTACATCTACGTCGGGTTCTACGTCTCCCGCAACTGCAACGTGACCTTCCGTGACATCGCGCTGGAAGTCACCGGTTCCGCAGCTGCCGGGTCTGCCGGCGGCGCCGGCGCTTCGGCCCAAGCTCCTGCCGGGCCCTCCCTGGTGGAAGAAGCCTGGACCGCGGTCCGCGGCTGGATCGGCATCTGATCTTTTTGTCCCTCTCCTCCTGAGGTAACACAGAAACACCCCGCCGGCTCGCTGTGCACAGCACAGGGGCAGGCGGGGCGTTTCGTTTCGGTGGGGAGCCAGGCTCCGCCGTTCCGAAAAATCCCGTGCAAGCGGGAACTGCTATTTCACAGCGCGGCGCGGAAAAGACGGAGGAAAAGGGCGCGCCCCGGTCCAGGACAGGGGGCGGCGGGCTCGGAGTTGGGACAGCCGCCGCCCGGCAGGGCGCGTCCCGCAAGGCGCAGCGCAGGGAAACCGTTCAGGCCACCCGGAGCGAGTCGGGCCGGGCCGCCTCTCCGGAGGCGGGGCGGCTGTGCCCGGCGGCGGCCGGGGCGCGGCGTCGGGTGGCGCGGCGGGCGGCCTGCCGTTCCGCACGCTGTTCGGCCGCCCAGGCGGCCCGCAGGATGCGGTACCCGGCCAGGCAGAGGGCGGCCGCCAGGGGCAGGCTCATGGTCCCCTCGGCAAAGGCCCCCAGGACCAGTACCAGGGCCAGCGCAACCGTAAGGATCCAGCATTTCCAAAGCAGACACTTCATAGGACGGGACCTCCTCCACACAGCGTTACAACCAGAAAGACAACCGCAAGTTGTTTTATTGCCTTTATCATAAACCAAAATTGGGTCTCTGTCAAGAGGAAATACAACTTTTATTCGCTTTTTTACAAATTTGTACTTTACAGGGACACTTTTTGGTTGTATAATAAAAACAAGAAATAACCAGTTGTATGGTATGGCACGGCAAAGGCCCGGACCGGCGCGCATCGCGGTCCCGGGCATGGGAGGAGCCGGGAGCGGGGCCGGACGACGCGGCCCGCCGGCGCAAGGTATCCCCGGGGCCGTGCCCCAAGCACACCGAACGACCGGCAGTATGCCGTTTTGCAAAGGGGCGTTTCCGATGTCATTTTCCGAGCTGCTCAAAAAATGCCGCAAAAAGCAGGGCATCAGCCAGGCGGAGCTGGCGGCCCGCCTGGGGGTGACCCAGCAGGCCGTGGGCAAATGGGAGAGCGGCAAATCCTCTCCCGACCCCTCCACCGTGGCCCGGATCGCCGGCATCCTGGGCACCACCGCCGACTATCTGCTGGGGCTTTACCGCCCTGCCGCCGACCTGTCCGAGACCGAGAGCCGCTTTTTCGGCGGCTATGCCGAGAGCCTGATCCCGGTGATCGGCACCGTCAAGGCGGGCTACGGCGCCCTCGCCTTTGAGGAGGACTACGGCAAGGAGTACGCCCGGGTCAAGGACCCGGCCAACTATTTTTATCTGGTGGTCCGTGGAGACAGCATGGAGCCCCGCATCCAGGACGGCGACCTGGCCCTGGTCCACCGCCAGGACACCTTGGAAAGCGGGGACCTGGGGGTCATCATCTACGGCGACGAGGGAGAGGGCACCCTCAAGCGGTACATCCAGCGGGGGAACAGCGTAGTCCTGCAGCCCTTCAACCCCAACTACAGCGAGCTGGTCATCAAGGGCGAGGACCTGAACCGGCTGCACATCGCCGGCCGTGTGGTGGAGACCAAGACCAAATGGTGACGGTGTCCCATTTGTATTTTTCTGATAAAACAATACGGGAGGGCTTGCGTTGAAAGAGATCCTGGTCCTGGGCGGGGGCGCGTCGGGGCTGGCGGCGGCCATTGCGGCGGCCCAGACCGGCGGCGGCCGGGTGCGCGTCACCCTGCTGGAACAGAACCCCGCCCCCGGCAAAAAGCTGCTGGCCACCGGGAACGGCCGCTGCAACTTCGACAACCTCGCCAGCAGCGAGCCGGGGCGGTATTTCACCGCGGCCCCCGGCGCGCTGGCCGGGCTGCTGGCCGCCATCGACGGGGCGGACCTGCCCGCCTGGTGGGAGGAGCTGGGCCTGCTCCACCGGGCCGATGAGGCAGGGCGGCTGTATCCCTATTCCAACCAGGCGGCGGACCTGACCGGCCTGCTGCTGGGCTGGCTGGAGGCGCTGGGCGTGTCGGTGCAGACCGGCTGCCGGGTGCTGGAGCTGGGCCAGAAAGGGCGCAGCTACGCCGTCCAGGCGGAGCGGGAAGGCAAGCGCCAGCTCCTGACGGCCCAGAACGTGATCTGCGCCCTGGGGGGCAGTGCCGGCCCCCAGTTCGGCACCGGAGGCTTCGGCCCCGCCCTGGCCCGGCGGGCTGGCGGGAGGGTGGAGCCCCTTTACCCCTGCCTGACCCCTCTGCGCTGCGGGGACGCCACTTTGCTGAAACCCCTGGCCGGCCTGCGGGCCCGGGGGGCTGTCAGCCTGTGGGAGGGCAGCCGCCTTTTGGCCCGGGAAGAAGGGGAGATCCAGTTTGCCGAATACGGGCTGTCCGGCATCTGCGTCATGCAGCTTTCGGGGCTGCTGGCGCCGGGGCGCGGCCCGCAGGACCCCGCCGTGTCGGTGGACCTGTTCCCCCAGTGGGAGGAAGAGGCGCTGGCCGGCTTTCTGGCCGCGCGGGGTGGGGGAAAGCCCGCCCTGCCCTTCTGGCAGGGGATGCTGGACCGCCGCCTGGGGGACGCTTTATGGAAAGCGGCCGGCCTCTCCGGCCGTCTGCCCGCCCAGCTGGTCCCCGGGGACTGGCGGCGGCTGACCCACACCTGCAAGGCATGGCGGTTCGGCGGCCTCAGCCTCTGCGGCTGGAAGCAGGCCCAGACCACCGGGGGCGGCCTTTCGCTGGAAGAGCTGGAGCCGGATTTTCAGTTCCGGGGCTGCCCGGGGCTCTACGTTGTGGGCGAGACTTTGGACTGCGCCGGCAGCTGCGGCGGCTTCAACCTCCACTGGGCCTTTGGCTCGGGGGTGGTGGCCGGACGCTCGGCGGCCCGGCACAGATAAATACATACGAAAAGACCCGGCAGGCAGGCGGTCCACACCGCCCGGCCAGCCGGGTCTTTTTATAACGTTTGGTAGAAAAGAAAAGGCTTAAGCCTCTTCGGCGTCTTCCTCTTCGTCGTCCTCTTCCGCTTCCTCGTGCTTCTTGTAAAAGACTTTGCACAGGGCGGTACTGACTACGTACAGGATACACATGGGCAGGGCGACCATGGTCTGGGAGACCACGTCGGGCGGGGTGATGACAGCCGCCACAAAGAAGATCAGGACGATCATGACGCCCCGGGCGTTCTTCATCAGAGTGGGGCTCACGATGCCCATCCGGGACAGCACCACCACCACCAGCGGCATCTCGAACACTGCGCCAAAGATCAGGAAGATCGTGATGCAGAAGCTGACGTAGCTGGCGATACTGGTGGTCTGTACGATGTAATCCGCACCCTCCAGGGTAGCCATAAAGTTGAGCATGAAGGGCAGGGAGACAAAGTAGGCGAACAGTACGCCCACCACGAACAGCCCCAGGCCCATCACCAGCACCAGGCCGAAGAAGAAGCTCTCGCTCTTTTTCAGGCCGGGCTTTGCGAATGCGTAGATATGATAGGCGATGAAGGGGATGTCGACGATCAGCGCGGCGATCAGGGCGACCCGGAAATACTGGATCAGCTTTTCCTGCGGGTCGATGGAGATGAACTCAAACGCCCCGGAAGCCATGGCCGTCAAAACATTGATGAGCTGGTCGGCGACCGCCAGAAAACCCAGGAAGGCCACAGCGTACAGGACCGCACAGAACACCACGCGGTTGCGCAGTTCTTTCAGGTGGCCGCCCAGCGTCATGCTGCCGTCGGGGCCCATCGCCTCGGCGCCTTTTCTGTGCTTAAATAGTGTGGCCACAAATTACTCCTCGTCGTTTTTCTCGGTCTTTTCGGCCTTCTCGGTCTTGGCCTTCTTGGTGGTATCGTCGTCGTCATCGTCGTCGATGCCTTCCTTGAAGCCCTTCATGGTCTGGCCGAACATCTTGCCCAGCTTGGGCAGGTTCTTGGGTCCAAAGATGATGAGGACAACGATGAGGATCATGAAGATTTCGGTAGGTCCGATACGCATAATGTACTACTCCTTTTTACTTTGCCGGGCATGAGTCTCAGTCCGGGTCACTACTCTACACAGCCGCGCTGTGCGGCTTGCTGCATGGTTTGGGGCGGCGTCAGACCGCGGCGGTCTTTTTGCCTGCTTCTTCGCCGGCTGCCTCGGCGGCCGGGGCGGCGGCAGCTTCCTCTGCGGGCTTGGCGGCGGGCGCTGCCTCGGCGGCGGGTGCTGCGGCGGGTTCGGCAGGCTCAGCGCCGGCAGGGGCCTGGGCGGGCGCTTCGGCGGACGGGGCGGCGGGGGCGGCCTCTTCAGCCAGCTCCTCCAGTTCCTCCACCGGCTCTTCCGCTGCGGCAGCTGCCGCGGCCTCTTCCTTGCTGGTCTTGCCAATGCCGGTAAAGCTCTTGGTCACATCCTTGACGCTGTTGTCGATATCCTTTTTGATATCCGTCAGGGGAGAGATGGCCTCCTTCAGGGGCTGCTGGATCTCGTTGAGCGGCTCCACAATGTTCTCCTGAATATCCTTGGAGGCCGTGCTGGTGTACTTGCGCACCTCGCGCAGCATCTTGCCCAGTTTGCGCGCGTATTCAGGCAGCTGGTTGGGCCCGATGAATATAAACGCCACGACGACAACGACGAGCAGCTCGGTAAATCCGATCTTCATGTATACACGATTCCTTTCCGTCTCCTGGCCGGCCTTGTGCCGGCTGCGTTGACTGCATTGATACGCCCTGCCTGGGCCGGGGAGCTTCTCCCACCGCCGGCCAAATTGCGGACACAGCAAGTATAGCATAATCCGCGGGACTTGACCAGATGTTTTTGGGGCCTAACAGGTAAAATTTCTGCAATTTGGGGCCTGAAAGGCCGCTTTCCGGTGCTGCGGGAGGCTTTCCTCTGCATTTGTACCAGAAAAATAGAGACGGATTATGAGGCGCTGATGAACTTTTTGTGAACATTGGGGAAAAACGGCGTGTTTGTGTCGAAAGTGTGAAAAATGCCCGGACCAAACCGGGCAAAAGGAACGGACGCACACGCAGACGGCGCTTCAGTCCAGCTTGAGGTCGCCTTCCTGGATCCAGCCCAGGCGGCGCTCGATCTGGCAGAAGAGGACGCTCAGCACCGCCGGCAGCACAAAGCACAGCAGGATCATCCCGGCCCAGTCCCAGGGGGTGACGGCGGCTTTGACGCCGGCGGCGACGTCGTTCAGCCAGCCGGTGTACACCCCGATGGGCCCCACCATGCCGCAGGTGCCCATCCCCGAGGAGACTGCGGCGCCGTTCATTTCAAAGTGGAACAGGCAGGTGGCCATGGGGCCGGTGATGGCGCTGGCCAGGGTGGGGGCGATCCAGATCCGGGGGTTGCGGACGATGTTGCCCATCTGCAGCATGCTGGTGCCGAGGCCCTGGCTGACCAGGCCGCCCACACCGTTCTCCTTATAGCTCATCACTGCAAAGCCCACCATCTGGGCGCAGCAGCCGGCCACCGCCGCGCCGCCCGCCAGGCCGGTCAGGCCCAGGGCGGCGCAGATGGCCGCCGAGGAGATGGGCAAGGTCAGGGCCACCCCCACGATCACCGACACCAGCACCCCCATGACGAAGGGGGACTGCTCGGTGGCCCACATGATGAGCGCGCCCACCCGGCTGGCCGCCGCGCCGATGGGAGCGGCGATGAGCAGGGCCAGCCCCACCCCGGAGAAGATGGTCACCAGCGGGGTGACCAGCAGGTCCACCTTGGTCTCCTTGCTGACGGCCTTGCCCAGCTCGGCGGCGACGATGGCGATGAGCAGCACGGCCAGGGGCCCGCCGGCCCCGCCCAGGGAGTTGGAGGCCCAGCCCACCGTCACCAGGCTGAACAGGACAAAGTTGGGGGCGTGGAGGGCATAGCCGATGGCGCAGGCCATGGCCGGGCCGCTCATGGCCGAGGCGTAGTCCCCGATGGTCACCAGCATGGCGACGCCCAGCTGCTGGCCCAGGGTGTTGAGGATGGTGCCGATCAGCAGGCTGGCGAACAGGCCCTGCGCCATGGCGCCCAGGGCGTCGATCAGGTACCGCTGGGGGGTGATGACGATGTCCTTGCGTGTTAAAAAATCTTTCACATTTTCCATGTTGATACCGCCTTTCCGGTCGAAAAAAGGGCGCGCGGCCCCAAAACAGCTGTTGCAGACGGCAAACAGTATACCATACAGGTGTCAAGACAGCAAGGCGCAGGGGAGATTTTGGGCGATTTGACAGGAATTCCCGCAGAAGCGTGCAATGATTCTGGCATCTGAGACGTATTACACACAGCAGTTCTCTGCCAGGGCCCCCGTCCGGCCCGGCGCGGGGACGGCGGAACACGCCGGGATAGACGCCTTTCAAGATTGACGGCAGAGCGCATCCTGGTGTATACTTAGAACACAAAATCTGGATGTACGGAGGCTGAGGGAGACGGAATGAAACGGAAGATTTCGACCTTGTTTTCAAAAAGACCGGGAGGGGGCCGCGATCTGGGCCAATGCGTGGCAGCGGCAGTCATTGCCCTGACCCTCACGGTGACGGGGGCTGCGGGATACGCGGCCGCCGTGTTTGAGCCCCAGGTCCTGCTGGTGGAACCGGGGACCGTGTATCAGGAGGCCGCGCCGGAGCAGGCGCAGGCCCTGCCGGCTGCGCCCGCCGTGGCAGAGGCAGCCCAGGCGGAGGCCGGTGCGGCCGGGGAGGCGGCCCAGTCTGAGGCAGCCGCCCAGCCCGCCGAAACGGAGCAGGCTGCCCCCGCCGCAGAGACCCCTGCGGCGGAAGAAACCGCGGCGCCCGAGGCTGCGCCGGAGCAGAGCGCCCCTGCGGCGGAAGAGCCTGCCCCTGCCGGGCCGGAGGCGGCCCCCGCCCTGCCCCAGGCAGATATAGAGGAAGAGAACGGGCTGACGGAGGTGCGGGCCGCGCAGGCCGGCTTCCAGCAGATGACCGAGGCCACCGCGGCCGAGGACCCGCTGGCCGCCCGCTATGAGGCCACCACCATCACCCCCGACGCCAGCGGCCGGATCACCCTGACCCCGGACGAGTTCAACACCATGCTGGAAAACCAGAACATCGACTGGGATGAGGAAAACTGCCTGAGCTGGTTCTTCAACTGGCTGTTCAACTGGCTGTTCCCCGAGCGGGAGACCCCGGCCTATTCCGGCTGGCGGACCGAGGGGAACAAGACCTACTACTACGACCCCACCACCCATGAGCGCCTGACCGGCCTGCAGACCATCGACGACAAGATCTACTACTTCGACGCCAACGGTGTCCGGCAGGACAACGTGACCTTCGGCATCGACGTGTCCCGCTATCAGCAGAAGGTGGATTGGCAGAAGGTCAAGCAGGCGGGCGCCTCCTTCGTCATCATCCGCATCGGCTACCGGGGCTACGAGACCGGCGCCCTGGTGCTGGATTCCATGTTCGAGAGCCACCTGGCCGGGGCCAAGGCCGCGGGCCTCAAGACCGGCGTCTACATTTTCAGCCAGGCCATCAACGAAGAGGAAGCACGGGAAGAGGCCTTTGCCTGCGCTTACGTCCTCAACGGCCGCAGCCTGGACTACCCCGTCTACTTTGACAGCGAGTACAGCACCAGCTCCCACACCGGCCGGGCCGACAACCTGACCAAGGCCGAGCGCACCGCCTGCGCCGTGGCGTTCTGCGAGGAGCTGAAGAAGTACGGCTATGAGCCGGGCGTCTACGCTTCCACCAGCTGGTTCCAGAACCATCTGGACCTGTCGGCGCTCCAGGGCTACCGCATCTGGAACGCCCACTACGGCGTCAGCGCCCCCAGCATCGACTGCGATATGTGGCAGGGCAGCTGCACCGGCAAGCTGAGCGGCGTCAGCAGCAGCGGCGTCGACCTGAACATCAGCTACATGGGCTAAAACATTGCCAGGGGGACCGCTCCCCGCGCGTGCGCGCGGCAGGGAGGCGCCCCCTGGTATTCCCCTTTTGGCAAGAGCCGCGCCGGGGCCCGGCCCCGGCTGAACGTAAAACGGTCTTTCATTTTTAGGAAGGGGCTGTGCGTATGGAGCGGGACCACATCGGCCTGATCGCCTCGGATATGGATTACACCCTGCTGGACGAGAACAGCCAGCTGCCGGACGGCTTTGCCGGGCTGGTCCGGGCGCTGGAAGAGGAAGGCATCTACTTTGCGGCTGCCAGCGGGCGGCCCCTCTACACCCTCGAGGCCATGTTCCCCACCCTGCGGGACCACATCGCCCTCATCGGGGACAACGGCGGCGCCATCCGCTGGCGGGGCCGGGACATCTACCAGTCCCGGATGCCGGGGGCGGACTACCGCGAAATGGCCGCCGCCACCCGGGAGGCAGGGGACATCGGCGTCCTCTGCGGGATGGAAAGCGCCTACGTCGAGCGCCAGTATGAGCGCTATGCCCGGGTGCTGGCCCAGTTTTACACCCGCGTCACCTATGTGGACGACCTGACCGCCCTGGACATCCCCGCCGACAAATACACCGTCTACCTGCCCCGCGGGGACGCCCAGGCCGCCTACGACAAACGCTACGGCAAATGGTACGCCGGGCGGTTCTCGGTGGCGGTGGCGGGGGCCAACTGGGTGGACATCATGAACCGGGGCGTGGACAAGGGCGCGGCCCTGCGGGCGCTGGGGCGCAGCCTGGGGCTGCAGAACGCCAACCTGATGGCCTTCGGGGACACCTACAACGACGCCGAGATGCTCTGCACCGCCAAATACGGCTTCCTGATGGCCAACGGCAGCCAGGACCTGCGGGCCCGGGTGGCCTTTCTGGCGCCGCCCCACTGGGACCAGGGGGTCATGCAGATCATGCGCCAGGTCCTGGACCAGGGCGGCTGGGTGGCCCCTTCCGACTTTACCCCGGCCCACTGAGATTTTTTTGCAGCAGGAAAGCCCCTGCTTCTCCCCAATCAGGGAGGGGCAGGGGCTTTTAGCGTGGCGCAAAAGCGCCACGCTCCAGGGGGAACCCATTTCAGCCCGCATACGCGGGACAGAAATTCCTTCCCCCTGGTATCCCCCTGGGGACAAAATTGAGCGCTGAACCGCGCACTCGCCGCAAGGCGGCTCGCACACTCTCAGCGCTCAATTTCCCTGTATGTGTCCCGACCGTACGCGCATGTCGTCCGGTCGGGACTTGTTTGACAGTCAAAAAGCCCCTGCTTCTCCTCAATCCGGGGAGGGGCAGGGGCTTTGGTATGTGATATAGGGATTTCAGGTGCGGGCCGCTGCCGGGGAGACGGACAGCCGGCCCTGGGGCAAGGGGCGTCAGCCGCCCAGGTAGGCGGTGCGCACCTTTTCGTTGGTCAGCAGCTCGGCCCCGGTGCCCTCCATCACGATGCGGCCCGTCTCCAGGACGTAGGCGCGGTCGGCGATGGACAGGGCCATCTGGGCGTTCTGCTCCACCAGCAGGATGGTCATGCCGTCCTTGTGGACATCCTGGATGATGTCGAAGATCTCCTGCACCAGCAGGGGGGACAGGCCCATGGAAGGCTCGTCCAGCATCAGCATCTGGGCGTTGCTCATCAGGGCGCGGCCCATGGCCAGCATCTGCTGCTCGCCGCCCGACAGGGTGCCCGCCATCTGGCGGCGGCGCTCCTTCAGCCGGGGGAACAGGTTGTAGACCTTTTCCATGTTGGGGGCGATGGTGCTGCGGTCCTGGGTGTAGCCGCCCATCTCCAGGTTATCTTCCACCGTCATGTGCAGGAACACCCGGCGGCCTTCCGGCACCTGGGCCAGGCCCGCCTGGACGATCTTGTGGGCCCGCATCCCGGTGATGTTCTGGCCCTTGTAGGTGATGGAGCCGGTCTTGGGGTGCAGCAGGCCCGAGATGGTTTTCAGGTTGGTGGATTTGCCCGCGCCGTTGGCGCCGATCAGGGTGACGATCTCGCCTTCGTTCACATGGAAGGAGATGTCCTTGATGGCGTGGATGGCGCCGTAGTAGACGTTGATGCCTTCAACGCTCAGCATAGTCTGTGCCATGGCTCAGCCCTCCTTCTTGCCCAGGTAGGCTTCGATGACCTGGGGGTTGCTGCGGATCTCGTCGGGGGTGCCCTTGGCAATGACCCGGCCGAAGTTCAGCACCGCGATGCCCTCGCAGATGCCCATGACCAGGTTCATGTCGTGCTCGATCAGCAGGATGGCGATGTCGAACTCGTCCCGGATGCGGCGGATGACCTCCATCAGCTCGGCGGTCTCGGAGGGGTTCATGCCGGCGGCGGGCTCGTCCAGCAGCAGCAGCTTGGGGCGGGTGGCCAGGGCGCGGATGATCTCCAGCCGGCGCTGGGCGCCGTAGGGCAGGCTGCCCGCCTGCTTGCCGGCCAGGTCGGACATGTGGAAGATGTTCAAAAGCCCGATGGCCTCGTCGGTGGTCTTGCGCTCCTGCTTCCAGTAGCTGGGCAGGCGCAGCAGGGCCTCGGGCAGGCGGTAGTTCATGGACTGGTGCAGGCCCACCTTGACGTTGTCGATGACGCTCAGGTCCTTGAACAGCCGGATGTTCTGGAAGGTGCGGGCCACCCCCATCCGGTTGACCTGGTAGGTCTTTTTGCCGGCGGTGGGCACGCCGTCCAGCAGGATGGAGCCCCGGCTGGGCTGGTAGACGTTGGTCAGCAGGTTAAAGACGGTGGTCTTGCCCGCGCCGTTGGGGCCGATCAGGCCGGCGATCTCGTTGCGGCCGATCATCAGGTTGAAGTTGTCCACCGCGGTCAGGCCGCCAAAGTCGATGCCCAGGCCCCGGACATCCAGCACAGGGCGCTTGTCCATGTCCCGCTCGGTCAAAAAGCCGCCCGAGGGGATGCTGTGCAGGCTGGTGTCAAAGGTGGGGTTGCCGCCGGTGGCGGACGTCTGGGCGGCGGTCTTCTTTTTGGGATCACTCATGGGATGTTTCCTCCTTCCCGCCATGGCTGAGCACTTTGCTGATGATCCGGCTGAGGGAGAAGTCGTAGCTGCCCAGCAGTCCGCCCGGGCGGAAGATCATCATCAGGATCAGGACCACCGAGTACAGGACCATCCGGTAATCCGCCACGCTGCGCAGGGCCTCGGGCAGGATGGTCAGGACGGTGGCCGACAGGATGGAGCCCAGCATCGAGCCCATGCCGCCCAGCACCACCATGACCAGGATCTCGATCGACTTCATAAAGTCGAAGTTGGCGGGGTCCAGCACGCCGATGTAGCAGGCGTACAGGCCGCCGGCCAGCCCCGCAAAGGCTGCCGAGAAGGAGAAGGCCATGACCTTGTAATAGGTGGTCTGGATGCCGCAGCTCTCGGCCGCGATCTCATTGTCCCGGATGGCCAGGACGGCGCGGCCGTGGCGGCTCTTGAGCATGGTGTGGATGAAAAAGCAGGTCAGCACCACGCACAGGAACACCGACAGGAGGTCGGAGTACTTGGGGATGTTCTTCAGGCCCTTGGCGCCGTAAAAGAGGGAAAAACCCAGCACGTTGTCGATGTTGTTCAGGGTGATGCGGATGATCTCGCCAAAGCCCAGGGTCAGGATGGCCAGGTAGTCGCCGCTCAGGCGCAGGGCCGGGATGCCGATCAGGATGCCGAAGATGCAGGCCATGGCGGCGCCCAGGGCCAGGCCCGCCGCAAAGGCCAGCGGCTCGGGCCAGGTGCAGTATTTGGTGAACAGGGCGCAGGTGTAAGCGCCCACCGCCATAAAGCCGGCGTGGCCCAGGGGCAGCTGCCCCAGATAGCCGGTGGCCACGTTCAGGGACACGGCCAGGATGATGTTGATGCCCACCAGCAGCAGCACCTGGTTCTGATAGGTGCTGAGCATGGTCTGGCTGACCAGCTGCAGCCCCAGGAACAGCGCTGCCACCAGCACGGTGTTGATGATATAGCGCACCGGCATTTTCAGCGCGCGGTATTTCGCTTTTGCTTTGCTCACAGTGGATACCCCCTTAGACCTTTTCCTGCACCTGGCGGCCCAGGATGCCGGTGGGCTTGACCAGCAGCACGATGATGAGGATCGCAAAGGTGACGGCGTCGCGCCAGGCCGACAGGCCCACAGCCGACACCAGGCTCTCGCACACGCCGATGGCCAGGCCGCCGATCATGGCGCCGGGGATGGAGCCGATGCCGCCCAGCACCGCGGCCACGAAGGCTTTCAGGCCCAGCATCGAGCCCATGGTGGGGGTGGCCTGGGGGTAGCTGCAGCAGTACAGCACCGAGCCGATGCCGGCCAGGGCCGAGCCCACCGCAAAGGTGAAGGAGATGGTGCTGTTGACGTTGACGCCCATCAGGCGGGCGGCGTCCATGTCCTCCGAGACGGCCCGCATGGCCTTGCCCAGCTTGGTGCGCTGGACCAGCAGGGTCAGCACGATCATGGACGCCACCATGACCACCAGGGTCAGGATGGTGGTCAGGCTCAGGTTGACCGAGCCGATCTGGAACACCTGGTTGGTGAAGTAAGCGGGGATCACCTTGGCGCCCGAGCCCAGGATCAGCTCGGCGGTGTACTCCAGGAAGAAGGACACGCCGATGGCCGTGATGAGCAGGGACAGGCGGGGGGCGTTGCGCAGGGGGGTGTAGGCGATCTTTTCGATCACCACGCCCAGCACGGTACAGGTCAGGATGGAGGCGCACACCGCCGTCACCGGCCCCAGGCCCAGCTGGTTCATCACGAACCAGGACATATACGCGCCCACCATGATGATGTCGCCGTGGGCAAAGTTGAGCAGCAGGATGATGCCGTACACCATGCTGTAGCCCAGGGCGATCAGCGCGTAAATGCTGCCCAGCGACAGGCCGTTGATCAACTGGCTGAAAAATACTGTCATGGTAGCAGTTCCTTTCTGTTTGACATTTTGTGCGGGGCGCGAAAAGACGGAGGCCGTCCGAGCATCTGAGACAATGTCCGGACGGTCTCCGCACGATCCGTTTGCGATTGCTCCGCAGTATTCCGCAATAAACACGTTGCACATGCAGGCGCGCGGCCCGGCGGGGCGCGGCCGGCAGGCGGCTTAGTACTGCTCGACGAAGACGGCCTCGCCGTTCTCGAAGGACAGGATGGCGGCGGTCTTGACGGGGTCGTTGTGGTCGTCGAAGGTGAAGGTGCCGGTGACGCCCTCGATCTCGCCGCCCTTGATGCCGTCGATGACAGCCTGCTTGTACTCATCGGAGCCGGCTTCCAGCCCGGCCTCCTCGGCGGCCTGCAGGCCGTAGCAGACGGTCATGGCCGCGTCGTAGCCCAGGGGCGCAAAGCCGTTGGGGTAGCTCTCGCCGTACTCGGTCTCATAAGCGCTCTCGAAGTCGGGGTTGGAGCCGGTGGCGTAGTTGGCGCAGAAGTAGCAGCCGTCCAGCTGCTCGGCGGTGGCGTACTGGGTGACGCCGTCCCAGCCGTCGCCGCCCAGGAAGGGGACGGTCAGGCCGACGCTCTCGGCCTGGGACAGGATCTGGCCCACGTCCTCGTAGTAGTTGGGGCAGTAGACCACTTCGGGGTTGGCCGCCAGGATGGTGGTCAGCTGGGTGCGGAAGTCCACGTCGCCGGCGGAGTAGGTCTCGGAGGCCACGATCTCGCCGCCGTTGGCCGCGAACTCGCTCTCAAAGTTGGTGGCAAGGCCCTCGTTGTAGTCGGCGCCGATCTGGTAGATGACGGCGGCGCGGGTGTAGCCCAGCTTGTCGGTGGCGTAGTCGCCCATCTTGACGCCCTGGAACGGGTCGGTGAAGGTGGTGCGGAACACGTTCTGGTAGACGGTGTCGGTCTCGGCGTCGTAGGTGACGGCCTCGGCGGTGGCGGAGGCGGTGACCATGGGCATGTTGTAGTCCTGGGTGGCAGCCACGACGGCCAGGGTGGGGGTGGTGGTGACGTCGCCGATCAGGGCGGTGATGCCCTGGTCCACCATCTGGGTGAAGCAGTTGACGGCCTGGGTGGCGTCGCCCTGCTCGTCCATCTGGATCAGCTCGACCTGCTTGCCGTTGATGCCGCCGGCCTCGTTGATCTGCTTGATGTACAGGGAGGCGCCGTTGGCCACGGCGATGCCGTAGACCGACACGTCGCCGGTCAGGGGGGCCAGCAGGCCCACCTTGATGGTGTCGCCGGAGGCGGAGCCGGAAGCTGCGCCCGAAGCGGCGCTGGAGGCGGTGGAGCTGGACGAAGAGCCGCAGGCGCTCAGCGCGCCGGCCGCGGCGACAGCGCCCACGACAGCCAGGAACTGACGGCGGGAAATGCTCGTTTTCATACCTAAAATCCCTCTTTCTTGCTTGCTTACTTTAGCGTGTCAAAGTAGAATAGACAAGCAAGGGAGCCCCTTCTCCCATCGAAGCTCCCTTACTTTGTACTATAGTATAATCAACTGAAGCGCCAGCCGCAAGTCACAAACCAGCCATAGTTTTTTGATACATGAGACTTGTTTATTGTGAACTTTAACAAATTTCACCTGTAAACTTCCTTGACAGGAAGGTTCTCCCAGAGGCGGAGCGGTCAGGCTTCCTCCCCGGCGGGGGCGGACGGAAGGGGCTCCTCCCCGGTTTCGAGGGCCCGGGCGCGGCCCACGGCCCGCAGGCAGAACAGGAGGGACAGCCCGGTGCCGATGACCCAGCCGATGGGCCAGGACAGCCAGATGCCGGTGGAGCCCAGGCTGGTGGCGGACAGCCCCACCGACAGGGCCACCCGCAGGATCAGGTCGGCAAAGGTGGCCGCCATGAACTGGACCATCAGCGAGCAGCCCCGCAGCACCCCGTCCGACACCAGCTTGAGGGACACCACGAAGTAGAAGGGGGCCACGATCCGCAAAAAGAGGATGCCCGTCTCGATGGCGGTGCCGGTGGGCTCGTTCATGAACAGGAAGAGCAGCTGCCGCCCCGCAAAGAAGTAGGCGGCCGCCAGGGGCACGCAGATCAGCCAGACCAGCTTGACGCCGGCGAGGTAGCCCTGGCGCACCCGCTCGGGCTTGGCGGCGCCCAGGTTCTGGCTGGTGTAGTTGGAGATGCCGTTGGCCAGGGTGGTGAAGGAGGTGATGACCAGATTGTTCAGCTTGACCGCCGCCGAATAGCCGGCGATGACGCTGGCGCCAAAGCTGTTGATGACGCTCTGGATGATGATGTTGCCCACCGAGACCGAGCTCTGCTGCAGGATGCTGGGCACGGCGATGACGGCGATCTTGCCCAGCATCCGCCAGGAGAAGAGGGCGGGCTTTTCCGGGGTGGGGATGCCCTGCATCCGGCGGGCCACAGCCCAGACGGCCAGCACGCAGCTGACCCCCTGGCACAGGAAGGTGGCCCAGGCCACGCCGGCCACCCCCATGTCAAAGGCGGTGACAAAGAGGATGTCCATAAAGATGTTGCTGACCGACGAGGCCGCCAGGAAGAAGAAAGGGGTCTTGCTGTCCCCCAGGGCGGAGAAAATGCCTGTGGCTACGTTATAAAAGAACATGAAGGGCAGCCCCAGGACGTAGATGTCCAGGTAAAGGGCCGAGTCGGCCAGGATCTCCTCCGGGGTGTTGATGAGCTCCAGCAGGGCGTCGCAGCCCGCCAGCCCCACCAGCATCAGCAGGGCCACCAGGGCCGCGCAGCCGATCAGGGAGGTGGTGACGGCGGTCTTCATATCCCGGTACTGCTTGGCCCCGAAAAACCGGGACACGATCACCGAGCAGCCGATGTTGCACCCAAAGGCAAAGGCGATGAAGATCAGGGTGATCTCGTAGCTGTTGCCCACGGCCGCCAGGGCCGCTTCGCCCACGAACTTGCCGGCCACCAGGCTGTCCGCAATGTTGTACAGCTGCTGAAAGACCACGCTGCCGAACATGGGCAGGCAGAACTTCCACAGCACGGTAGACGGATTTCCCACCGTCAGGTCTTTGTTCACAAAAATTCCTCCTTACAGGCATGCAGGCAGAAGCCGCTGTTGTAATTTATGCCGAAAAATAGTATACTTTTTTGTGCGGCATAAGTAAAATATATGTTTTATATACAAATCATATCAAAACCAGATGAAGGAGGCCGCACCTATGCCGGTGCCCTACGATTACTACCGCATTTTTTACTATGTGGCCCAATACCGCAGCTTTACCCGGGCGGCGGAGGTCCTGCACGGCAGCCAGCCCAACATCACCCGGACCATCAACCTGCTGGAGCAGGAGCTGGGCTGCCGCCTGTTCGAGCGCAGCCACCGGGGGGTGGCCCTGACCCCCGAGGGCGGGCAGCTGTTTGCCCATGTCCAGATCATGCAGGAGCAGATGCAGGCCGCCGAATCCGAGCTGGCCAGCCGCCGCAGCCTGCACAGCGGCCGGGTGGCCATCGGCGCCAGCGAGACGGCCCTGCACGGGCTGCTGCTGCCGGTGCTGCGGGACTTCCGGCGGCGGTACCCGGGGGTGCGGCTGCAGATCACCAACCACTCCACCCCCCAGGCCATTGGGGCGCTGCGCTCCGGCCTGGTGGAGCTGGCGGTGGTGGGCACCCCCTGCGGGGAGCTGGCCGCCCCCCTCACCGAGCAGCGCCTGCGGCCCTTTCAGGACCTGCTGGTGGCAGGGCCGGAGTATGCCCATCTGGCCGGGCGTCCTCTGACCTATGCACAGCTGGCCGGCCTGCCCCTGATCTGCCTGGGGCAGGACAGCTCCACCTTTGCCTTTTACGCCCGGCTGTTTGCCCGGCAGGGCGCCGTGCTGGAGCCGGACGTCCAGACCGCCACCACCGACCAGCTGGTGCCTCTGGTGCGGTACGGGCTGGGTCTGGCCTTTGTCCCGGAGGACTTTGCCCGGGACGCCCTGGCCAAAGGCGAGGTGGTCCGCCTGACCCTGGAGACGCCCCCGCCCCTGCGGTACATCAGCCTAGTCAAGGACAAAAGCCGCCCTCTCAGCGTCGCGGCCATGGAGCTGGAGCGGATGCTGCGGGCGGCCTCCCAGAACTGACCGTTACCGCCACAGCCGCTTCCAGCGGGCGGCCTGGGCGGCCAGCCAGCGGTCCAGCAGCGGGTGGCTGACCCAGGCTTTGCCCGCGCCGCCCTCGATCAGGCGGCGGACAAGCACCTGGGGCGCGGCGTCGGCCAGGCCGGGGGCGTCGGGGCCCAGAGTCAGGGTCAGGGCGGAGGTGGTGTCCGGCCAGGGCGGGACGGCCTCCTCCGACGGCCAGAGGAAGGGCGGCAGCAGCCGCACCGCGCAGGTGGTCCGCCGGCCCTCCTCGGTCAGGACCAGGGCGGCGGGCGTCCCGGCCGCGGTGCACCGCAGCTCGGCGTACTGCACCCGCAGCTGCCCGGCGGGCAGGATCGGGGCAAACCCCTCTTTGGGGGCGGGGGAGAGGCTGCACCAGTCGGGAGCCTCCTCCGCCTCGATGGGCCAGCCCGGCGGGTCGAACCGGGCGTACAGCCCCGGCAGGGCGAAACGCTCGGCCCCCGTCAGCCCCTCTAAGAGCAGGGTGTAAAATTCGGTCATGGGATGCCCGGGGTCGGGCTGGCCCAGCCCAAAGCCGGGACGGGTCACGTGTCCGCCACCCATCGGTCCACACTCCTTTTCACAAAAATTTGGATTGCATTTCGGGATGCTTTCCCGTATACTTGCACCAGAAAGGCAGGGAAGTGCAAGATGATGCGAGAGAAAAAACAAGACGTTTCCACCCTGACGGCTGCGGCCCTGATGGCCGCCGTCCTCTGTGTGCTGGGGCCGCTGTCGGTCCCCATTGGGCCGGTGCCCATCGCCATGGCCAACTTTGCCGTCAGCCTGGCGGCCTGGCTGCTGGGGCCCCGCTGGGGGGTGCTGAGCGTGGCGGCCTATCTGCTGCTGGGGGCGGCAGGGATGCCGGTGTTTGCCGGGTACGCGGCCGGGGCGGCCGTCCTGTTTGGCCCCACCGGCGGCTACCTGATCGGCTATCTGGCCCAGGTGCTGATCGGCGGCTGGGCAGTGGAGCGGTCGGAAGGCCGGCCGTTCTGGTCCGGGCTGGGCCTCGCCGCAGGGGTGGCCGTCAGCTATGCCTTTGGCACCGCCTGGTTCATCGTCCAGATGGGCTGCACCCTGTCCTATGCCCTGGCGGTCTGCGTGGTGCCCTTCATCCCCTTTGACGCGGCCAAGGCGGCCCTGGCGTCGGGGCTGGGCAGCGTCCTGCGCCGCACCCTGCTGCGGGCCGGCCTGCTGCGCCGTCACTGATCCTATACCGTCAAAAACGTCCCGTCCGGCCGTTGGGTGCGGACGGGCGGGACGCCTGGAACATTGCCTCGGAGCAGGCGCCGGCCGCAAGGCGGGCCCGCGGCTCCGGGGCATTTGTTTTGGGTGCAGAGGATCATTCGGCGGTATAGCCAAGGGTGGCCGCCATCACGGCCTTGATGGTGTGCATCCGGTTTTCGGCCTCGTCAAAGACGATGCTCTGGGGCCCTTCAAACACCTCGTCGGTGACCTCCATGGCATCCCGGCCGAACCGCTCGCCCATCTCTTTGCCGATGAGGGTCTTGTGGTCGTGGAAGGCGGGCAGGCAGTGCATAAAGACGGCCTGGGGCCCGGCGGCCTGCATCAGGGCGCTGTTGATCTGGTAGGGGGCCAGGTCGGCGATCCGCTGGGCCCAGATCTCCGCCGGCTCGCCCATCGAGACCCACACGTCGGTGTAAAGGACGTCGGCGCCCCGGGCGGCGGCCAGAGGGTCTGTTTCAAAGAAGATAGAGCCACCGGTCTCGTGGGCGATGGCCTGGCACTGGTCGATCAGGGCCGGGTCGGGCCAGTACGCCCGGGGGGCGCAGGCGATGAAGTGCAGCCCCATCTTGGCGCAGCCCACCATCAGGCTGTTGCCCATGTTGTAGCGGGCGTCCCCGAAATAGACGAGGCGGAGCCCGTTCAGCCGGCCGAAATGCTCCTGGATGGTCAAAAAGTCGGCCAGGATCTGGGTGGGGTGGAACTCGTTGGTCAGGCCGTTCCAGACCGGCACGCCGGCGTACCGGGCCAGCTCTTCCACGATCTCCTGCCCGTAGCCCCGGTACTCGATGCCGTCGAACATCCGGCCCAGCACCCGGGCGGTGTCAGCGATGGATTCCTTTTTGCCGATCTGGCTGCCCGCGGGGTCCAGATAGGTCACTTCCATCCCCAGGTCGTGGGCGGCCACCTCAAAGCTGCACCGGGTGCGGGTGGAGGTCTTTTCAAAGATCAGGGCGATGTTCTTGCCCCGCAGCCCGTCGTGGCGCACGCCGGCCTTTTTCTGGGCCTTGAGGCGGGCCGCCAGGCTGAGCAGGGCGGCGATCTCGGCGGGGGTATAGTCGAGCAGCTTTAAAAAACTGCGGCCTTTCAAATTCACGGGAAACTCCCCTTTCTGCATATATACAATATAATGATGATAAAACCGGAAGAATATGCAACCATTATACGACGCCCGGGGGCCGCTGTCAAGCGGGGCGCTCAGAGGGTGAACTCCACCCTGCGCCCGCTGGCGTGGTAGGGGGTCACCCGGACCCCTGCCTTGTGCAGCATGAAGCGGGCGGCCACGCTGGAGTCGCTGTCGTGGTATTTGTCGTCGTAATAGACGATCTCCCCGATGCCCGACTGGATGATGGCTTTGGTACACTCGTTGCAGGGGAAGAGGGTGACGTAGATCCGCGCCCCCTTGAGGTTGTTGTGGGCGCTGTTGAGGATGGCGTTCAGCTCGGCGTGGCATACGTACATATATTTGGTGTCCAGGGGCTGGCCCTCCCGGCCCCAGGGCATGGCGTCGTCGTCGCAGCCGATGGGCATCCCGTTGTAGCCCAATGAGAGGATCTTGTTTTCGGGGCTGACGATGCAGGCCCCCACCTGGCTGTTGGGGTCCTTGGAGCGCATGGCGGAAAGCAGCGCGATGCCCATAAAGTATTCGTCCCAGTTGATGTAGTCGTTGCGTTGTTTCATAAAAAGCGCCTCCCTGCGCAGTTGGATTTGTGGGTATTATACCGTATCAGCGTCCAAAACACAATGCGGGGCGCTTCACTTGACAAAATGGACAAAAGTCGGCCTGGAACTTTGGAAGGCCAAATTTGGCGCAAATCATTTAAAACAGCCCTTGGATGTGGTATTATCTTTGTAAAATATGCCACAAAAGCGGAGAGAAGTCCCGCCAGGCGGAAAAGAGGGAAAAGACCGTTATGAAATACGCAAGCAATAATATCCGCAATATCTTGATTGCAGGCCATGCCGGCAGCGGCAAAACGACGCTGACCGAGGCATTGGTCTATTTTTCGGGTGCGTCCGAGCGGATGGGCCGCGTGGAAGACGGCGCCACCATCTCCGACTTCGACCCGGAGGAAGCCAAGCGGAAGGCCAGCCTTTCGGCTTCGGTGGTCCCGGTGGAGTACGGCGGGGTCAAGTACAACCTGATCGACGCGCCGGGCTTGTTCGATTTTGAGGCGGGCGAGTACGAGGGCATCCGCGCCGCCGAGAGCGTGCTGGTCTGCGTGTCGGGCCGCAGCGGCGTCACGGTGGGCGCCGAGAAGGCGTTCCAGCTGGCGCGCAAAAACGGCAAGGCCACCATGGTCTTTGTGACCAAGTCCGACCTGGAGCACTCCAACTACTTCCAGATCCTGGAGGACATGAAGATCAAGTTCGGCTCCAGCATCTGCCCCTGCGTGGTGCCCGCCCGCCTGGACGACGGCACCAGCGTCTACATCAACCTGTTCAGCCAGAAGGCGTTCAAGTACGAGAGCGGCAAGCAGATCCAGATCGACCTGCCCGACATCGGCCACCGCTTCCAGGGCCTGATCGAGGCCATGAGCGAGGCCATCGCCGAGACCGACGACGAGCTGATGGAAAAGTTCTTCGGCGGCGAGCCTTTCACCACCGAGGAGATCGTGGAAGGGATGCGCAAGGGCGTCAAGGACGGCCTGATCACCCCCGTGTTCTGCGGCAGCGCCGTCAACCTGCAGGCGCTGGATATGCTGCTGTACAATATGGACAAGCTGCTGCCCAGCCCGGCCCACGCCGCCGCCATCCCGGCGGAGAACGCCGCCGGCGAGCTGGTGGAGCTGCACTGCGACGCCGCCGAGCCCACCGCCGCCTACGTCTTTAAGACGGTGGCCGATCCCTTCGTGGGCAAGATGAGCTATCTGCGTGTGGTCAGCGGCAAGGTGACCCCGGGCATGAGCCTGGTCAACGCCCGCACCGGCGACACCGAAAAACTGGGCAAGCCCATGTTCATCTGCGGCAAAAAGCAGATCGACACCGACGAGATCACCGCCGGCGACATCGGCGCGGTGGCCAAGATGGTCAGCGCCCGCACCGGCGACACCCTCTGCGACGCCTCCCGCGTGGTCAAGCTGGACGCGCCGGTCTTCCCCAGCCCCAGCTTCTTTATGGCCGTCACCGTGGCCAAGAAAGGGGACGAGGGCAAGATCAGCAGCGCCCTGGCCCGCCTGATGGAGGAGGACCCCACCCTCAGCTACGAGAACAACGCCGAGACCCACCAGCAGATCATCGGCGGCCTGGGCGAGCAGCACCTGGACGTGGTCAAGGCCAAGCTGAAGAACAAGTTCGGCGTTGAGATCGGGCTGGAAGCCCCCCGCATCGCCTACCGCGAGTCCATCCGCAAGCCGGTCCAGAAGCAGGGCCGCCACAAGAAGCAGACCGGCGGCCACGGCCAGTTCGGCGACGTGGTCATCAAGTTCGAGCCCTGCGAGGGCGACGCCATCCAGTTTGAGGAGCAGGTCTTTGGCGGTTCGGTGCCCAAGAACTTCTTCCCCGCCGTCGAAAAGGGCGTCCGCCTGGCGGCCGAGAAGGGCGTGCTGGCCGGCTATCCCATGGTGGGCCTCAAGGCCACCCTGCTGGACGGCAGCTACCACCCCGTCGACTCCTCCGAAATGGCCTTCATCATGGCGGCCAAGCTGGCCTATAAGGCGGCCATGCCCGAGGCCGGCCCCGTCATCCTGGAGCCCATCTACACCGTCCGGGCCCACATCCCCGGCGACAACACCGGCGACGTCATGGGCGACGTGACCAAGCGCCGCGGCCGCGTGCTGGGCATGGAGCCCGACGAGGACGGCCTGCAGACCATCATCGCCGAGGTGCCCCTGGCCGAGCTGACCACCTTCACCACCTTCATCCGGCAGACCACCCAGGGCCGCGGCTGGTTCACCCGCGAGTTCGCCCGTTACGAGGTGCTGCCCGAGAACCTGGTGCCCGCCGTGGTCGAGCAGGCCCGCAAGCTGGGCAACCTGGACGAGGGCGCGGACGACTGAGCCGCAGCCTCCCGGCGCATAAGTTAAAGACATCCACCCGGACCCTGTCGGCACTTCCCTCTGCCGGCGGGGTCCTTTTATGCGGAGCGGTCATTTGCACCTATCTGCGATGGGTTTTGGTTGACATCCCGGCGGGTTGCTATTATAATAGAGAGGTTAGGGCGGAGGGAGCAGCCCTTTTGCCCCGCAAAAACGCCGACTTGCGGCTTTTGACCATACCGCCGCACATTTGAAACATAAGGAGAGATTCAGATCCATGGCACAGGAAATCGTAATGTCTGCCGCCGGCCTGCAGGCCATCAAGGAAGAGCTGGAATACCTCAAGACGGTCCGCCGCAAGGAGCTGGCTGAGGAGATCAAAGAGGCCCGCAGCCACGGCGACCTGTCCGAGAACAGCGAATACGACGAGGCCAAGAACACCCAGGGCCTGGTCGAGAACCGTATCACCGAACTGGAACAGATGATCAAGAACGTCAAGGTCATCGACGAGAGCGAGCTGAGCGTGGACAGCGTTTCGGTGGGCACCCACGTCACCATCCAGATGGAGGACGAGGATCCCGAGGAATACGACATCGTGGGCCGCACCGAGGCCGACCCCTTCAAGGGCAAGATCAGCGACGAGAGCCCCGTGGGCCACGCCCTGCTGGGCAAGGCCGTGGGCGATGAGGCCGAGGTGCTGCTGCCGGCCGGCCACACCGTGATCTACAAGGTGCTGGCCATCACCCACAGCAAGGTGTAAAGCGGAGGAAAGCATGGAAGAGATCAAGAATACCGCCGCCGCCCCTGCCGACAGCGAGCAGGTGCAGGTCCGCCGCCAGAAGCTGGCCGACCTGCGTGCCGCCGGCTGCGACCCCTTTGCCATTACCAAGTTCCCCCAGGACGCCTACTCGGCGGACCTGAAGGCGGAATACGCCGGCCTGCCCAACGAGGCCGACGCCGGCCGCACCGCCGCCCTGGCGGGCCGCATGATGTCCAAGCGGGTGATGGGCAAGGCCAGCTTTGCCCACCTGCGGGACGACAAGGGCGACATCCAGCTCTACGTCCGCCGGGACGAGCTGGGGGAGGAGGCCTACGCCGCCTTCAAAAAGCTGGACGTGGGCGACATCATCGGCGTGCGGGGCGAGGTGTTCCGCACCAAGACCGGCGAGCTGAGCCTGCGGGTCACCGAGCTGACCCTGCTGGCCAAGAGCCTGCGCCCCCTGCCCGAAAAGTTCCACGGCCTGACCGACACCGAAATGCGTTACCGCCAGCGCTACGTGGACCTGATCGCCAACCCCGAAGTCAAGGACACCTTCGTCAAGCGCAGCCGCATCCTGAAGGAGATCCGCGCTTATCTGGACGAGAAGGGCTTTTTGGAGGTGGACACCCCCATCCTGACCCCCTTTGAGATCGGCGCGTCGGCCCGGCCTTTCATCACCCACCACAACACCCTGAACATGGACATGGTCCTGCGCATCGAGACCGAGCTGTACCTCAAGCGGCTGGTGGTGGGCGGCATGGACCGTGTGTACGAGGTGGGCCGCATCTTCCGCAACGAGGGCATGGACCCCAAGCACAACCCCGAGTTCACCTCCATCGAGCTGTACCAGGCGTTCACCGACTATCACGGCATGATGGACCTGGTGGAAGAGCTGTACAAGCGGCTGGCCGAAAAGATCTGCGGCAGCCTGGTCATCACCTACCAGGGCAACCGGATCGACATGGGCCACTGGGAGCGGCTGACCATGGTGGAGGCGGTCAAGAAATATTCCGGTGTGGATTACCACGACTGGAAGACCGACTCCGACGCCATCGCCGCGGCCAAGGCCCACAACGTGGACCTGCCCGAGGTGCCCACCCGGGGCTCCATCCTGGCGGCCTTCTTCGACGCCTTCGTGGAGGATAAGCTGATCCAGCCCACCTTCATCTACGATTACCCGGTGGAGATCAGCCCCCTGGCCAAGCGCAAGCCCGACGACCCCGCCTTCACCGAGCGGTTTGAATACTTCATCGACTGCACCGAGTACGGCAACGCCTTCAGCGAGCTGAACGACCCCATCGACCAGAAGGACCGCTTCGAGCGCCAGGTGGCCGAGCGCAAGGCCCTGGAGCCCGGCTGCAAGGCCCAGGTGGATTACGACTACGTCAACGCTCTGGAGTACGGCCTGCCCCCCACGGGCGGCCTGGGCTTCGGGGTCGACCGGCTGGTCATGCTGCTGACCGACTCGGCCTCCATCCGGGACGTGCTGCTGTTCCCCACCATGAAGCCCCTGGACGGGCCGGCTGCCCCCCGGCCGGAGAAGGCCCCCGAGGCCGCCCCGGCCCAGCCCGAGGTCCCGGCGGCGGAAGCGGCGCCCGCCCCCGCCGCAGCGGAGCCCATCGACTTCTCCCACGTAGAGATCGAGCCCCTGTTCGAGGACATGGTGGACTTTGAGACCTTCTCCAAGTCCGACTTCCGGGCCGTCAAGATCAAGGCCTGCAGCGCGGTGCCCAAGAGCAAAAAGCTGCTGCAGTTCGTCCTGGACGACGGCTCCGGCACCGACCGGGTGATCCTCAGCGGCATCCACGCCTATTACGAGCCGGAGGAGCTGGTGGGCAAGACGGCCATCGCCATCACCAACCTGCCCCCCCGCAAGATGATGGGCATCGACTCCTGCGGGATGCTGATCTCGGCGGTGCACCACGAGCTGGGCGCCGAGAAGCTGCACCTGCTGCTGGTGGACGACCACATCCCCGCCGGCGCAAAGCTGTACTGATTTGCCATGCAAAAAGCGCCTCCAGCCCGCAAGTGTGGGCGAGAGGCGTCTTGACAAAAAGTGGCGTTTGCGCTATACTTTTTACAGAAACGGGTGCTGCCGGACAAACGGTAGTCCCCCTGATCGGTCACAGAAGTAACCGCACGAGCTGGAAACTATGGCGGTTACTTCTTTTATTTCTTAGTGACAGGGGGATACCGCTTGCCGTTTATCGGCAGCACCCTTATCTGTAGCATACCATAACCGACACAGAATGACAAGGCCCCCGGCTGTTTGCACAGCTGGGGGCGTTTTGTGTGCGGGGGGCTCAGCGCTCCCGGAAGCGGCTGAGGAACTCCACCGTCTTGGGGTTCCGGGGGTGGTCGAAGATGTCGGCGGGGGCGCCTTCTTCCGCGATGACCCCGTCGGCCATGTAGACCACATGGCTGGACACGTCCCGGGCAAAGGCCATCTCGTGGGTCACCACGATCATGGTCAGGCCGCCGGCGGCCAGCTTGCGCATGACCGACAGCACTTCGCCCACCATCTGGGGGTCCAGGGCCGAGGTGGGCTCGTCAAACAGCAGCACCTCCGGCTGCATGGACAGGGCCCGGGCGATGGCCACCCGTTGCTTCTGGCCGCCGGACAGCTGCCGGGGCCGGGCATGGATGTAAGGGGACATGCCCACTTTTTCCAGGTTGGACAGGGCGGTGGCCTTGGCCGTCTCCTTGTCCTGGTGCAGGACATAGCGCAGGCCGGCGGTGCAGTTTTCCAGCACGGTCATGTTGTTGAACAGGTTGAAAGACTGGAACACCATCCCCACCCGGGCCCGGTAGCCGCAGGGGTCGAAGCCCTTGGCCATGATGTCCTTGCCGTGGAAGAGGATGGAGCCCGCCGTGGGGGTCTCCAGCAGGTTGATGCAGCGCAGCAGGGTGGACTTGCCCGACCCCGACGCGCCGATGACGCAGGTGACGTCCCCGGGTTTGACGGTAAAGTCCACATCCCGCAGCACCACGTGGGTGCCGAAACTCTTGGAGAGGTGGCGCACTTCAATGATCGGTTCAGACATGGCTGGCGCCCTCCTTCATGTCAAGATTCTGGGACTTGTGGTCCGGGTCCGGGGCGTTGTACATCCCGCTGGTGTAGGCCAGGGTGTCGGTGGTGTCCAGGTCGTAGTTCTGGGGGCCGTCCAGCTTTTTCTCCCACAGGCGCAGCAGATAGCTGGACACCAGGGTCATGGTCAGATAGATCAGCATGACGATGGTGGCGCTCTCAAAATAGGTATACTGGGCGCCCACCACGCTCTTGTGGACAAAGAACAGGTCGGTGATCGAAATGACCGACAGCACCGAGGTGTCCTTGATGTTGATGATAAAGTTGTTGCCGATCTGGGGCACGATGTTGCGCAGGGCCTGGGGCATGATGACATGGAGCATGGTCTGCCAGTGGGTCATGCCGATGGACATGGCGCCCTCGGTCTGGCCGGGGTCGATGGAGACGATGCCGCCCCGGACCGTCTCGGCCATGTACGCGCCGGTGTTGATGGAGACGATCAGGAAGCCTGCCGTCCACATCTCCAGGTGGATGTTAAAGACCTGCATCAGGCCGTAGTAGATAAAGACGGCCTGGATCATCATGGGGGTGCCGCGGAACAGTTCGACGTAGCACCGCAGCAGCACCCGCAGCGCCCGCAGGGGGATGCGCTTGTACAGGGGGTCGCGGTGGGGGTCGATGGGGATGGTCTGCAGCGTGCCCACCGCAAAACCGATCAGGCAGCCCGCCAGGGTGCCGACCAGCGCCAGCAGCAGGGTGGTGCCAGCGCCCCGCAGGTAAGATACGCCGTACTTCTGCAGCAGGAAGGCGCACTCGTTCAAAAATGTGGTCATGGGTACTCCTTTGGTACGTCCGTTGAAACGCTGCGTCCCGGCCGGATGCAGCAGCTTGGCAAAACAGGTCCCGCCCGGGGCGGGCGGGACACGGACAGGGGCAAAACGGGGCTGCCCCCGCAGGGCGTCAGCCCTGGTTCAGGGGCTGGGCCTCGATGGCCTGGTCCATCATGGCGTTGTAGTCGTCGGTGGTCATGGTGGACAGCACTTCGTTGATGGCGTCCTTCAGGGCGGTGTTGCCCTTCTTCAGGGAGATGCCGATGTTGATCTCCTCCTCGCTGACCTCGAAGTCGCCCTCGCCGCCGCCAAAGTCCAGCAGCTGGAAGTCGGGGTAGGCCACCAGCGCCGCCTGAGCGGTGGGCCGGTCGGTGACGACGATGTCGCAGGCGCCGCTGTCCAGGGCCACCAGCATGGCGGGGGCGGTCTCCTGGGCGGGCAGGATGTTGGCGTTTTCGATCTGGGGCAGGCAGATGTCATACCAGATGGTGCCCAGCTGGCTGGTGCAGGTGGCGCCGGCCAGGTCGGCCACGCTGGCGGCGGAAGCGTAGGGGCTGTCCTTCTTCACCAGGGTGACGATGGAGGCGTAGTAGTAGGGGTCCGAAAAGTCCACCTGCTGGGCCCGCTCGCTGGTGATGGACTGGCCGGCGATGACGCAGTCCACGTCGCCGCTCTTGACGGCGGGCACCAGGCTGTCCCAGTCCAGCTTGACGATCCGGACTTCCTGGCCCAGGGCCTCGGCGATCTTCTTGGCCATCATGACGTCGTAGCCGTAGGCGTAGTCGCTGGAATCACGGATCTGCACCGCGCCGTTGGAGTCGTCGGTCTGGGTCCAGTTGTAGGGGGCGTAGGCGCACTCCATGGCCACCGTCAGAGTGGAGGGGTCGCCGTCTCCGTCGGGCACATCCGAAGCGGCGGTGCTGCCGCCGCAGGCCGTCAGGCCGGCCAGCATGACGGCGGCCAGGCCCAGGGCCAATGCTTTCATCTTTTTCATTTGGATCGTTCTCCTTTTCCCAAAAACCCTTCTTGCCACAAAAAAACCGGCATCCTTGCGGGATACCGGGTCTTGAGGCTGCGTAAAAAGCTGTCGTCCGGCGCAGGCCGATGCCGCGCCGTCGCGGCTCCTTGTGCTATTGTATTCATCTATAATGGTTTTGTCAAGGGGAAACCGCCACTTGCCCCCGGGAATGATTGACAAACGCCCCCCGAGCGGGTAAACTATGTATCGGAACGTCCAGGCCGGACGGCAAGCGCCACGGTCTGGACACAACTCTTTGTGTGAGAACGCTGTTTTGCAGCCTGCGGATAGAGGAGATAGACCATGGAACAGAAAGTACGTACCCGCTTCGCCCCGTCCCCCACGGGGTATATGCACGTGGGCAACCTGCGCACCGCCCTGTACGCCTACCTGACGGCCAAGCACGCCGGGGGCACCTTCATCCTGCGCATCGAGGACACCGACCAGGAGCGCTATGTGGAGGGTGCGGTGGACGTGATCTACGACACCTGCCGGGAGGCCGGCCTGCTGTGGGACGAGGGCCCCGATGTGGGCGGCCCGGTGGGCCCCTATGTCCAGAGCGAGCGGATGGGCCTGTTCAAGCAGTATGCCGAACAGCTGGTGGCGGACGGCAAGGCCTACTACTGCTTTTGCACCAGCGAGCGGCTGGACGCTCTCCACGCCGAGCAGCGGGCCCGGGGCGAGATGACCCACTACGACGGCTGCTGCCGCGACCTGCCCGCCGAGGAGGTGCGCCGCCGCCTGGCCGCCGGGGAGCCCTACGTCATCCGGCAGAAGATCCCCCGCACCGGCGTCACCAGCTTTGACGACCTGGTCTACGGCCACATCGAGGTGAACAACAGCGAGATGGACGACCAGATCCTGATCAAGAGCGACGGGATGCCCACCTACAACTTTGCCAACGTGGTGGACGACCACCTGATGGGGATCACCCATGTGATCCGCGGCAGCGAGTACCTGTCCTCCACCCCCAAGTACAACCTGCTGTACGAGGCGTTTGGCTGGGAGATCCCGGTCTATATCCACTGCCCCCCGGTGATGAAGGACGCCCAGAACAAGCTGTCCAAGCGCAACGGCGACGCCAGCTACCAGGACCTGATCGCCAAGGGCTGCCTGCCCCAGGCCATCCTGAACTATATCTGCCTGCTGGGCTGGAGCCCGAAGGGCGAGTACGCCGAGCAGGAGATCTTCTCCCTGCCCGAGCTGGTCCGCATCTGGGACCCGGCGGGCATCTCGAAGTCCCCGGCCATCTTCGACCCCCTCAAGCTGCGGGCCATCAACGCCGAGTATATCCGCCGCCTCTCCCCCGAGGAGTTCCGCCGGAAGGCCGAGCCCTGGATCGACAGCGCCGTCCACTGCCCCATCAACAAGGAGCTGCTGTGCGCCAACCTCCAGCCCCGGTGCGAGATGTTCAGCGACATCCCGCCCCAGATCGACTTTTTCGACGCCCTGCCCGACTACGACCTGAGCCTGTACGCCAACAAAAAGCAAAAGACCACCCCGGCCTCCGCCCTGGAGGCCCTCACCGCCCTGGAGCTGCTGCTCTCGGACGAGGGCACCGACTACGGCGACCGGGACGGCCTGTTCGACGCCTGCAAGGCTCTGGCCGAGCGGATGGAGCACAAGAACGGCTGGCTGCTGTACCCCCTGGGCATCGCCCTGTCGGGCAAGCAGCGCACCCCCGGCGGCGGCGTGGACCTGGCCTGCATGATGGGCCGGGACAAGACCGTCCAGCGGCTGCGCACCGCCATCGACCGGCTCCGCGCCGCGGCGCAGGAATAAGGGCATAAACCCGCCCATTGCACAAAAAAGGACCCCTGCACGGCCAAAAAACGGCCTTGCAGGGGTCTTTTGCACTTCTTTTGCCTGTTTGGGTCGTTCCTGCTTTCTGCGGCAAAAAGCGCGGCCCGGCCCTGCTACAGTATATGCACAGGCCGGGCCGGACATGACAGAGAACAGGGGGCAAAGTGTATGGAAAAAAGTTTTGTGGGTTTTGGGCCGGGCAGCAGCCCGCTGCCGGTGCGCATCCAGGACGGGACCGAGGCGCTCATCCGCCGGGGGCGGGGCCGCGCGGCCCTGCGGCAGCTGGGCGGCCTGGCGGCCGGCCTTGCCGCCGGGTGGGCGGTGCTGTACGGGCAGCTGTGCCCCTTTGGGCTGGGCCTGGTGCTGGGCCTGGGGGAGGACTGCTTTGCCGCCTGCGGGGCGGGGGCCGTGCTGGCCCTGCTGCTGCGGGGGCAGGGGGTGCGGGCGGTCTGCCTGATCTGCGCCATCGGCGGGGCGGTGGTGGCCCGGTGGCTGTGGCCCCGGCGGTATCTGCCGGCGGCCCTGGCCGGGTGCATCCTGCTGATGGGCAGCGCCTATTGCTTCAAAACGTACATCGGCGGGGACGGGCTGTTGTTCTCGGGGGCGGACGCGGTGCTGGCCGCCGGCATGGGGTACGTGCTGCGCCGTTCCCCCGCCGAAAAACAGGGGGCAGGGCGCCTGGTGGTGGTCCTGTGCGGGGCAGCGGCCCTGGGCAGCCTGTGGCTGGGGCCGGTCTGCCTGGGGGTGACCGGCGCGGTGGTGTACACCCTGGTCCTGGCCTGCCGGGGCAAGCTGCAGCCGGCCCTCAGCGGGGCGGCCGCAGCGGCCGCCGGCCTGTGCGGCGCCGACCCGGCCCTGGCCTGCAGCGGGGTGGGCCTGTGCTGCGGGGCGGCTCTGGGCCTGCTGGCCCAGGGGGACAAGCTGGTCTGCATCGCCTTTTACATGGGCGGGACCCTGGCCGGGGTGCTGGCAGTCCAGCCGCCCGGAGCGGCCTTTGGCTGCCTGGCGGCCCTGGGGCTGGGGGCGGGGGCCTGCCTGCTGGTGCCCCGGCGGCTCCTGCTGCGGGACCCCAGCCTGGACAGCGACCCCGCGGAGGGGGCCCGCCGGCCCCAGCTGTCGGCGGCGGCCACCCGGCTGAACGCGGCGGCCGAGAGCCTGTCCAGCCTGGCGGACACGGTGAACAAAGTCTACGAGGGGCTGCCCCGCCGCCAGGAGGGCTGGCGCTGGGTGATCGACGCCGCCCACGACGGGCTGTGCGCCAACTGCGGCCGCCGGGAAGCCTGCTGGAAAGAGGAATACGCCGTCACCATGGCGGGCTTCGAGGCCATGCGCCCCATTCTGGAAGAAAAACAGCAGCTGGAAGCGCAGGACCTGCCGGGGCAGCTGTCCCGCTGCATCCACCCGGCAGCCCTGTCGGGTGCGGTGACCCGTGCCTTTGCCCTGTACAAGAGCAGGCAGGAGGCCCGGGTCCACGCCGAGGCCATGCGCACCGCCCTCACCGAACAGTACAGCGCGGTGGCCCAGGCCCTCAGCGCCCTGGGGGACCAGATCGGCAGCCCCGGCAGCCCCGAGCCCTACAAGTCGGGCCGGGTGGCGGCCTTCTTCTCCTCGCTGGGGATGCCGCCGCTGGAGTGCGCCGTCACCCTGGACGACCTGGGGCGGACCCGGGCGGCCGTCACCCTGCCGCGGGCCCGGTTCAGCCAGGGGGAGCTGTCGGCGCTGGCGGGGGAGGTGGGGCGGCTGTGCCGCCGCAGTTTCGAGACGCCCCAAAAGCTGAGCTGCAAAGGGGTGACCACCCTGCTGTTCACCGAAAAGCCGCTGCTGCGGGCCCTCTTCGGGTGGGCCGGGGCGGCGGCCCAGGGGGAGGTGTCGGGGGATGCGGTCCAGCAGTTCTGCAGCCCCACCGCCGCCCAGATGATCTTGTGCGACGGGATGGGCACCGGCCGGCCCGCCGCCGTGGACGGCAACCTGGCCGCCGACCTGACCGGGCGGCTGTTGCGGGCGGGCTTTACCGCCGAGCTGGCGGCCCGGCTGGTGAACGTGGCCCTGGCCCTCAAGAGCGAGGACGAGAGCGGGGCCACCCTGGACCTGCTCAGCGTGGACCTTTACACCGGCGCGGCCCGGATCTTCAAGGCGGGGGCGGCCCCCGGCTTCATCGTCCACGAGGGGCATGCCCGGACGGTGGGGGAGGCAGGGCTGCCGGTGGGGGTGCTGGGGGGCGTCAACGGCCAGAGCAAGATGGTCCGCCTGGCTGCCGGCGACCTGGCCGTCCTGGTGTCGGACGGGCTGCTGGTGGACGGCCCCGGCTGGGTGCTCAAGCAGCTGGAGCTGGCGGCCGCCGGGACCGACACCCCCGAGCGGATCGCCCAGGACCTGGTGGAGACCGCCCGGGCCCGGGCCAGCCAGTCCGGCCGGCCCGACGACATCACCGCCGCCGTCCTCCGGCTGGAGCGGTACGGCGCATTCCCCGGGGAATAAGCAGCAAAAAAGCCCGTCCGGGCCGGGGCGCAGACGGGGTCCATACAGGAAAATTTGGCGTTGAGAGTGTGCAGGGCGGGCAGGCCGTGTGCGCGGTTCAACGCCAAATTTTGTCTAAAAGGGGATGCCGGTGGGGGCGGGCCGGTCACTGCTCTTCGGCCTCGCCGCCATAGATGCGGATATAGTGGGGAGCGTTTTTGGCCTGGCAGAACAGCAGCAGGGCCGTGGCGGCGACGGCAAGGGCCGTGAGGGTGACGAGCATCGCTTTGAGAACTTTCATGTCTGGACCTCCTACGATCAAGATGCAAAGCGGGCGGGCAGAGACGCGCCCGCCGGCGTTCCGTTCGGAGCGGATGATTATTTATAGTATAGCATATTCGGAGGCGGATAGCAAACCAAAGCCTCCGGGGAGGGAAGTATACAAGATTTTGTTAAAACTAACTCTAAAATTTTTTCTCTTTCAACAACTTTTTAGTGCGTTGGGCGTTGACTTAAGGCCGGGAAATGATACAATAAAATATATCAGCAAGAAGCTGCCCGGGGGATGCTGTGCCTTTTTGCAGGCCGGCGCACCCTGCGGCAAGAAAGCAGAATGGGGGATTGTATAGTTCATGTTGAACAAGCTGAAACGTGCGGCGCTTGGCGCACATACGCCGCATGACAAAGCGACCGCTGCCAGCAAGCCCGTCCCGATGCCCCTGCCCAAGCAGGTGCGCATCCTGATGAGCCAGCACATCGGCGCCCCGGCGAAAGCCACGGTCAAAAAGGGCGACGAGGTCTGCGTTGGCACGCTGATCGGCGAGGCAGGGGGCTTCGTCTCGGCCAACATCCACTCCAGCGTGTCGGGCAAGGTGTCGGCGGTCGAGCCGTTCCGCCTGGCAAACGGTAAGCTGTGCGACTCGGTGGTCATCCAGACCGACGGCAAGCAGACGGTGGACCCGTCCATCCAGCCGCCCGTCGTGACCGACAAAGCCAGCTTCCTGGCCGCCGTGCGGGCCAGCGGGCTGGTGGGCCTGGGCGGCGCAGGCTTCCCCACCGATGTGAAGCTGCAGCCCAAGAGCCCGGTGGACACCCTGCTGATCAACGCCTCCGAGTGCGAGGTCTGGCTGACCAGCGACACCCAGGAGATGCTGACCTGCCCCGACGACATCGTCCGCGGCATCCAGGCGGTGCTCCAGTATACCGGCATCCCGCGCTGCATCATCGGCATTGAAAAGAACAAGCCCGAGTGCATCGACCTGCTGTGCCAAAAGACGGGCGGCATCGCCAACATCGACGTCAAGCCCCTGCCCAGCGTGTACGGCACCGGCGCGGAGCTGATCCTGATCGAAAAGTGCCTGGGCCGCGAGGTGCCCCACGGCGGCCTGCCCGCCGACGCCGGCGCCATCGTCATGAACGTGACGTCGGTCAGCATGCTGGGCAAATACCTGGCCACCGGCATGCCGGTGGTGGAGCGGATCGTCACCGTGGACGGTGACGCCTGCGCCAAGCCTCAGAACCTGATCGTCCCGGTGGGCGCCTCCTACCAGGACGTGATCGACGCCGCCGGCCTCAAGCCGGACGTCACCCTGGGCAAGGTCATCGCCGGCGGCGCCATGATGGGCCCCGCCGTGGAGGACCTGAACTACCCCACCACCAAGACCACCGGCGGCCTGATCCTGCTCAGCGAGGCCAGCGCCGCCCAGCCCGCGGCCGAGCCCTGCATCCGCTGCGGCCGCTGCATCGAGTACTGCCCCATGGGCCTGGCCCCGGTGGAGGTCAACGCCGCTTACAGCGCCCGCGACGTCAAGGAGCTGGGCAAGCTGCACGTGGACTACTGCTTCAACTGCGGCTCCTGCTCGTTTGTCTGCCCGGCCAAGCGCCCCTGCACCCAGATGATGAGCCTGGCCAAGGCGTATTACCTGAATGAGATCAAAAAAGGAGGCAATAAGTAAAAATGGATACAAAGCTTATTGTTTCGGCCTCCCCCCATGTCCGCTCGGATGAGACCACCCGGAGCCTGATGGCCAACGTCATCGTGGCTTTGTGCCCCAGCGTGGTGGCCTCGGCGGTCATCTTCGGGATGCGCGCTCTGCTGGTCACCGCCTTCTCGGTGGTGTTCTGCGTGGCGCTGGAGTGGCTGTACTGCAAGCTGCTCAAGCGGCCCAACCCCATCGGCGATCTGTCCGCCGTGGTCACCGGCATCATCCTGGCCATGAACGTCCCCGTCGGGATGCCTCTGGGCCAGATAGCGGTGGGCTGCGTGGCGGCCATCATCGTCACCAAGCAGCTGTTCGGCGGCATCGGCATGAACTTTGCCAACCCCGCCCTGGTGGGCCGCATCGTCCTGTTCATCAGCTTTGCCTCGGAGATGAACGCCTGGGTCTACCCCGACGCGGCAGTGGACCAGCTGGCCAGCGCCACCCCGCTGCAGGTGGCCGACCCCAGCCGCCTGAACCTGTTCGACCTGTTCATGGGCATCCACGGCGGCGTCCTGGGTGAGACCTGCGCCCTGGCCATCCTGTTGGGCTTCGTCTACCTGGTGGTCACCAAGACCATCAGCCCTGCCATCCCGCTGACCTACGTGGGCAGCATGTTTGTGTTCTATCTGATCGCCACCCGCAGCCTCCACGAGAGCCTGGTGGAGGTGCTGAGCGGCGGCCTGCTGTTCGGCGCTGTGTTCATGGCCACCGACTACGTCACCAGCCCCTTTACCCTGAAGGGCAAGCTGTTCTACGGCGTCTGCCTGGGCCTTGTCACCTTTGCCATCCGTTACTGGGGCAGCTACACCGAGGGCGTGTCCTTCGCGCTGCTGTTCATGAACCTGTGGGTGCCCTTCATCAATGACGCCACCCGCCAGACCCCGTACGGCTATGTCAAGCCGGCCAAAAAGGCAGGAAAGGAGGGCGCTTCCAAATGACGAAATCTTCGAATTGGGAGAGCACCATCAAGCCCATCCTGGTGCTGACCCTCAGCTCGCTGGTAGCCAGCCTGATGCTGGCCCTGGTCAACTCGGTCACGGCGCCTGTCATCGAGGCCAACCAGCGGGCCGCCACCCTGGTGGCCTATGTGGAGGTGCTGCCCACCGTCTCGGATGCCGCCGAGCTGGAGGAAGTTACCGACTACACCACCGCCGGCGTCACCGGCGCTGTCCGCGCCCCCGACGGCTCCATCGCCGTCCAGGCCTCCGAGAGCGGCTACAACGGCGGCATGGTCAACGTCATCATCGGCTTTGACACCACCGGCACCATGACCGGCATCCATGTGGACGCCTCGAGCCAGACCAGCGGCATCGGCACCAACGTGGCCCTGCCCGACTACCTGGCTCAGTTCGACGGGCTGACCGCCGAGGCCAACATCACCAAGGGCCAGGGCTACGATGCCGTGACCGGCGCGACCTACTCCACCGACGCCCTCTTTGCCGCCATCAACGACTGCATCAACTGCTACAACGAGCTCGCATAAAGGAGGCTGAAACAATACAATGGCACAGGAAAAAGTCTCCAAGGTAAGCATCCTTACCAATGGTATCATCAAGGAGAACCCGGTCCTACGCCTGGTGCTGGGCACCTGCTCGACCCTGGCGCTGACCACCTCGGTCTCGAACGCCTTCGGCATGGGCGCGGCCTTCACCTTTGTGCTGGTGCTGTCCAACGTCATCATTGCGATGCTGCGCAACATCATCCCCGCAAAGGTCCACCTGCCCTGCTACATCGTCATCATCGCCAGTTTCGTCACCATCGTCCAGATGGTGATGCAGGCCTTTACCCAGAGCCTGTACGACGCGATGGGCGTGTTCATCCCGCTGATCGTCGTCAACTGCATCATTCTGGGCCGCGCCGAGATGTTCGCCTGCAAGAACACCGTGGTGGACTCGGCCATCGACGGCATCGGCATGGGCATCGGCTACACTCTGACCCTGCTGCTCATGTCCACCATCCGTGAGATCCTGGGCAACGGCACCTGGCTGGGTTTCCAGGTCATGCCCGAGGGTTTCGTCACCATCGGCATCATGACCCAGGCGCCCGGCGCCTTCCTCTGCTTTGGCCTGCTGATGGGCCTGTGCATCTGGGTGGAGGGCAAGCTGGATGCCCGCATCGAGCGCAAGATCGGCTGCCAGCCCATGAAGGACCTGCAGGAAGGAGAGGATAACAAATGATCGTAAAACTTGCGGCGATCTTCTTCAGCATGATCCTGGTCAACAACTACGTGCTGGTGAAGTTCCTTGGCATCTGCCCGTTCCTGGGCGTCTCCAAAAAGCTGGACTCCTCGCTGGGTATGTCGGGCGCGGTCATCTTCGTCATGTTCATGGCGACGGCCGTCACCTTCCCCATCCAGATCTATGTCCTTGACCCGGCGGGTCTGGGCTATCTGCAAACCATCGTCTTTATTCTGGTCATCGCGGTGCTGGTGCAGTTCATTGAGATCTTCCTGAAAAAATATATGATCTCGCTGTACAACGCCCTGGGCGTTTACCTGCCCCTGATCACCACCAACTGCTGCGTGCTGGGCGTGGCCATCCTGGTCGTGGACGACTACGGCGCCGATGTGGCCACCCTGGGCTTTGCTATGGCTTATATCGAGTCGCTGGTCTGCGCCGTGGGCTCGGGCGTCGGCTTTATGCTGGCCATGTGCCTGTTCAGCGGCGTGCGCAAGCGGGTGGAAGTCTGCGACGCTCCCGGCCCCATGAAGGGCCTGCCCATCACCCTGGTCGCCGCGGCCATCACCAGCCTGTCCTTCATGGGTTTTGGCGGCATCGTCGAAAACCTGTTCAACGTCACGCTGTAAGGGAGGAGGAAACGGAATATGAGTATCGTATTGGCTGTTGTCCTCTGTACCGTCGTGGGCGCCCTGGGCGCGGTGATCCTGGTCGCTGCATCCAAGTTCATGGCAGTGGAGGAGGACCCCCGCATCGAGCAGGTGACGGGCTGCCTGGCCGGCGCCAACTGCGGCGGCTGCGGCTATGCAGGCTGCGCTGACTATGCCAAGGCCATCGTCATGGACGGCGTGCCCTGCGATAAGTGCGCCCCCGGCGGCCCCAAGGCGGCTGCCGCCATCGGCAAGATCATGGGCGCCGAGGTGTCGGCCGTCGCCAAGAAGGCGGTGGTCCAGTGCCAGGGCAGCAAGGACAACTGCAAGCCCAGTTATGACTACAAGGGCATCCAGAGCTGTGCTGCGGCCGCCGCGCTGTACGGCGGGCCCAAGGACTGCTCCTTTGCCTGCGCCGGCTTTGGCGACTGCGTCAAGGCCTGCAAGTTCGACGCCATCCACATCGTCAACGGCGTGGCTGTGGTGGATCAGGACAAGTGCACCGGCTGCGGCGCCTGCGCGGCGGTCTGCCCCAAGCACGTCATCATGATCCAGGCTGCCGGCCCGGACAAGCCGGTGGTCATGTGCTCCAACTGCGACCGAGGCCCGGTGGCCATGAAAGCCTGCGCCACCGCCTGCATCGCCTGCGGGATGTGCCAGCGCAACTGCCCCTCCGACGCCATCCATGTCACCGACAACCTGGCCCGGATCGACTACGACAAGTGCACCGGCTGCGGCACCTGCGTGGCCAAGTGCCCCAAGAAGATCATCACCTACCCGCTGAAGAAGAATGCGTGAGGGATGAACCCGGCCTGACCCGGCCGGGACCGGAACAAACAGACGCCCCCGCAGGAAACCCGGCCGTGCCGGACCTTGCGGGGGCTTTGTCGTGAGGAAAATCTATGAACGAACAGCAAATACTGGCCCGCCGGCGCAGCGCGGGCTTTGCGGCCTTTTTCTTCAGCGGGGTGTGCGCCATCTCCAGCGGGGTGGTGGTCAGCCTGCTGCAGGAGCAGTACGGCTTTGCCTACGGCGTCACCGGCACACTGCTCAGCCTGATGAACATCGGCAACCTGGTGGCGGGCTTTTTGTCGGGGGTGCTGCCCGGGATGCTGGGCGGCATGAAGCGCAGCGTCCTGCTGCTGAGCCTGGGCTATCTGGCAGGCTACGGCCTGATGGGCTTTACCGGGGCGGTGGCCCTGCTGGGGCTGGGTTTCTTTCTGGTGGGCGCGGCCAAGGGCCAGGTCATCAACACCTGCACCGTCCTGGTGGGCGACAGCAGCCCCGACCGCACCCGGGGCATGAACATCATGCACAGCTGCTACGCCTGCGGGGCGCTGCTGTGCCCCTTTGTCATCGCGGCGGCCGGCCGGGCCGGGGCGAAGGCGCCCCTGTTCCTGCTGGCGCTGCTGGGGGCGGCTCTGTGGCTGGCCTTCGCCCTCACCCCCATGGAGCAGGGCGGCCGCAAGGCCGGCGGCCGGATCGACTGGAGCTTCCTGCGCAGCGTCCGGTTCTGGCTATTGATGGGGCTGATCTTCTGCCAGAACGCCGCCGAGACCAGCGTCACCGGCTGGATGGTCACCTACTTCAAGGACAGCGGCATCATCGCCGGGGCCCTCAGCACCTACACCGTCACCGTCATGTGGGGGGCCACCCTGGTGGCCCGGCTGCTGATCGCCTTCGTGTTCCCATTCAAGAACCCCCGCAAGGCCATGGTGGTGATGGGGGCGGGCTGCATCGTGACCTACTTTGGGCTGATGCTGGCCCGCAGCCAGGGGGCGGCCATCCTGCTGCTGTTCCTCTTCGCCTTTTCAATGGCCGGGATGAACCCCACCGCGGTGGCGGCCGCCGGCCGGATGACCACCGTCACCAGCATCGCCATCCTGCTGCCGGCGGCCAGCCTGGGGGCCATCGTCATGCCCTGGGTCATCGGGCTGGTGGCCGAGACCGCCGGCCTGACCGCCGGCATGGCCTCCAACATCGTGCCCTGTGTGGGGATGCTGGTGTTTGCGGCCCTGGTGGCCCGCCTGCCCGCGGAAGAGGCGGCCTAGGTCACGGCTCGGCGCTGCGGGCACTGAACACGCACCCGCAGTAATCCTGCCGGTACAGGCCGTACTGGTCCGACAGCTGCAGGGAGCGCAGGTAGCCGTTTTTCTTCTTGAAATCCGAGGGGAGATGGGGCACGCCGAAGGCGGCGGCCAGCTCCTGCCCGATCTGGTTGATCCGGGCGGCGTCTTTGTGGGGACTGATGGACAGGGTGGTGGTGAACCAGTCGAAACCGTTCGCCGCCGCATATTCCGCCGCCCGGCGCATCCGCAGCCGGTAGCAGGCGGTGCACCGGGCTCCCCGCTCGGGCTCGTTTTCCAGGCCGCGGGCGGCGTCGTAGAATTCCTGGGGGTCGTAGCGGTCCTCCACCACCTTCACCCCCAGGGGGTGGGCCTCGGCCACAAAGCGCTCCAGCTCGTCCTCCCGGCGGCGGTATTCCGCGGGGGGCCAGATGTTGGGGTTATAGTACAGGACCGTGATCTCAAAGTAGGGGCACAGCTGCTCCAGCACCGCGCTGGAACAGGGCCCGCAGCAGGCATGGAGCAGCAGGCGGGGCCGCCTGCCCTCCAGGCTCTGCAGCACCTTGTCCATCTCCCGCGCATAATTGGGTACGTTGGGCATTCTCATTCACCTCGACTGACAGTATAGCACAAAGGAGAACCTATGACAAAGGAAAAGATCGCCCGCATCAACGAGCTGGCGAAAAAGAGCAAGACCCCCGCCGGCCTGACCGAAGCGGAACAGGCCGAGCAGGCCGCCCTCCGGCAGGAGTATGTGGCCGAGATGAAAGCCTCCCTGCGGGCCCAGCTGGAGCACACCATGATCCAGGAGCCGGACGGCACCCTGCACAAGCTGGGCCGCCGCCCTCAAAACGCCCAAAAATAAAGGGGGCGCCCCGGGCAAAAGGTAAAATTTTGCCCCGGGCGGGATTTTCCCCTTCCGCGCCCCGGCGTTTGGTGATATAATAAATTTGTATGTGCAGGTTTTGGCCTGCTCTGCGATGTGTCCAGGGCAGCGTATCCCGGGCAACGTGCACGGAAAAGGCTGTTCTTTAGTGCAACAAAGAGGTCATCAATTATGCTTACTGCAATCACTGGGATCAACTGGGGCGATGAGGGCAAGGGCCGCATGGTCGACCTGCTCAGCCAGGATTACGACATCGTGGTCCGCTACCAGGGCGGCAACAACGCCGGCCATACCGTCAAGAACGAGCGGGGCAAGTTTGTGCTCAACCTGCTGCCCTCCGGCATCCTGCGGCCCAACATCGTCTGCGTCATGGGCAACGGCATGGTCATTGATCCCCACCATCTGGACGGCGAGATCGCCCACCTGCGCGAGCAGGGGATCGACGTCAGCCCGGCCAACCTCAAGATCTCGGACCGGGCCACCATCACCATGCCCTACCACGTCCTGCAGGACGGGCTGGAGGAGGCCCGGCTGTCCAAGACCGGCGCCCAGTTCGGCTCCACCAAGCGGGGCATCGCCTACGTCTACGGCGACAAATACATGAAAAAGACCCTGCGCATGGGGGACCTGCTCCATCTGGACGACTCGGTCCGCAAGCGCCTGGAGACCATGGTGGACTCCAAGAACCTGGTGATGGAGGGCAGCTACAACGCCGACCCCATCCAGGTGGACGAGATGTGGGCCTGGCTGGAAAAGTACGCCGCCATCTTCAAGGACTACATCTGCGACGCCGGCGCCTACCTGGACGAGGCCGACCGCGCGGGCAAGAAGATCCTCTTCGAGGCCCAGCTGGGCGCGCTGCGGGACGTGGATTTCGGCATTTATCCCTATACCACCTCCTCCAACGTCATCGGCGCCTATGCCCCCATCGGGGCGGGCATCCCCGGCCGCAAGCTGGACCACTCCATCGGCATCATGAAGGCCTACTCCTCCTGCGTGGGGGACGGCCCCTTTACCGCCGAGCTGGCCATGACCGAGGAGGAAAAGCACCATCTGCGGGAGGCCGGCCATGAGTACGGCGCGGCCACCGGCCGTCCCCGCCGGGTCGGCCCGGTGGACCTGGTGGCCAGCCGGTACGGCGTGTCCTGCCAGGGCTGCGACGAAGTGGCCCTGACCCTGCTGGACGTGCTGGACTATATGGAAAAAGTGCCCGTCGTCACGGCGTACGCCCTGGAGGACGGCACCACCACCACCCGCTTCCCCATGGGCAAGGCCCTGGACACCGCCAAGCCGGTGGTGGAATACCTGCCCGGCTGGCACTGCGACATCACCGGGGCCCGCCGCTGGGAGGACCTGCCCGCCGCAGCCCAGGACTACATCCTCTATCTGGAAAAGGCTGTGGGCTGCAAGATCACCTATATCTCGGTGGGCGCCGAGCGGGAAGCTTACGTCCACAGAGACTAGGGTGTATCTGAGAAGTCAAAAATGCTGAGATATTCGCCAAAAAGTGCCAGATGCAAGGCGCATGAGCGCTGCACTCCTTTGTGGAATGCAAGCGAATGCAACGCAGCAGATGGTGCTTTTTGGTAGAATAGAACAGCGTTGGGGAGTTTTCAGATGCACCCTAAGGGGCCGGGCGGCTTTTCCGGCAAAATGCGCAGGCAGACGGCCCGGGCGGTTTTGACATGAGCTTGCCGGCAGACAGGGAGGAAAAACTATGTTCGATATTGTGACCGACAGCGCCTGCGACCTGACGCCCGAAATGGTGCGCCAGCTGGGGCTGACCGTGGTGCCCTTCTACGTTTCCACCGACGGGGAGCACTATCTGAAAGAAGGACAGGACATCGCTGTCCGGGACTTTTACCAGTTCATGGTGGACCACCCTGAGACGCTGCCCAAGACCAGCCTGCCCTCCCTGGAGGACTTTGAAAAAGTCTTTCGGGAAAAGGCGGCCGCCGGCCGGGAGACCCTCTGCCTGTGCTTCACCGGCAGGATGAGCGGCGGCGTGGGCAGCGCCCGCAACGCCCGCGAGCTGGTGCTGGAAGATTATCCCCAGGCCGTCATCGAGGTGGTGGACACCGGGGCGGCCACCGTCAGCGAGGGCGCCGCTGTCCTGAACGCCGCCGCCATGCGGGACGCCGGCTGCACCCTGACCGAGACCCTGACCTGGCTGGCCGGCACCCGGCCCACCAACCAGATCTTTTTCACGGTGGGCAACCTGGACTACCTCATCAAGGGCGGGCGAATCGGCAAGGTGACCGGCCTTGCGGCCAATTTCCTCAACGTCAAGCCCATGATCCACTTTGCCGACGGGGAGATCTTCTCGGGCGGGATGGCCCGGGGCCGCCAGAAGAGCATGGAAAAGGCCATCGAACAGCTGCTGGGCTACCTGGCCGAGCGCAAGGCCGACCCCGACGACTACCGCATCATCGCCGGGTACGGCTACGATGCCGACGAGGGCCGCCGCTTCTGGATGCAGCTGCGGGCCGCCCTGCGGGCCAGATACCCCGCCAGCGAGTGCGACGCCGGGCTGCTGCAGATCGGGGCCACCATCGCCGTCCACACCGGGCCCTACGCCCTGGGCGTGGGCGTCATGCGCAAATGGAAAAAGAAAGCATGACAAAAGAGTAAAGAATACTGGAATTTGTTTACAATGCGCCTCCCTTTTGGTATACTTGTTGTGAATGCTGCGCCTGTTCAAATAGGTGCAGGACAAGGGTATATAAAAGGGAGGCATTTTGTATGAAAAAACGGATCCTGGCGGGCGTCCTGGGGCTTACCATGCTCCTGACCGCCTGCGGCGGCGGGACGTCGTCGTCCCCCGCAGCCAGCACCCCGGCATCGTCCGCGCCAGCGGCCGCGGCGTCGGGCACCTTTGAGGGCTCCTCTGTGGGCATGCAGGGCACCGTCACGGTGGCCATGACCGTGGAGGACGGCAAGATCACCAATGTGGAGCTGACCGAGTGCCACGAGACCCCCTCCATCGCATCGGTGGCCATGGAGCGGCTGCCCCAGCTGATGGTGGAGCACCAGACCACCACCCTGGACAACGTCACCGGCGCGACCCTGGCCAGCGGCGCCATCATGCGGGCCGCTTCGGCCGCAGCCGAGGCCGCCGGCCTGGACATGGACCAGCTGAAGGCCAACGCCTATTCCGAGCCGGCCGGTGAGGACGAGACCTGGGATACCGACGTCCTGGTGGTGGGCGGCGGCGGCGCAGGCTTCTCCTCCGCCATCACGGCGGCACAGGAGGGCGCAGACGTCATCCTGATCGAAAAGAGCTCGGTCCTGGGCGGCAACACCCTGATGCAGGGCGGCGCGTTCAACGCCGTGGACACCGTGGCCCAGTCCGAGGTCGTCCTGACCGAGGCCCAGAAGGGCACGCTGGACAGCTACCTGGCGCTGAGCACCGACGACCCCGACCTCCACTTTGACCAGTTCCCCGAGTGGGCCGAGGTCCTGACCCAGCTGCAGAGCGACATCAACCAGTTCTACGCCGAGAACGCGGGCACCACCGCCGGCGTGGATATGCCCGGCTTTGACTCCGTCGCCCTGCATATGTGGCACATCTATGTGGGCGGCCTGCGCCAGCTGAACGACGGCACCTGGATCTGCTCGGACATCGACCTGGCCCGCAACCTGGCCGAGAGCGCCCTGGGCACCTTCGAGTGGATGCGGGACGGCCTGGGCCTGAACGCACCCTCCGGCGAGGGGGCGGGCAGCAGCCTGTTCACCGTTCTGGGCGCCATGTGGCCCCGGACCCATCCGGTGGAGACCAGCACCGAGCTGATCGACAAGCTGCGCAGCGTGGCTGAGGCTGCCGGCGTCACCATCTACACCGAGACGGCTGCCACCGGCCTGCTGACCGATGACACCGGCCGGGTGATCGGTGCGACCGCCGAGCAGGCCAACGGCACCAAGATCACCATCAACACCACCAAGGGCGTGGTGCTGGCCAGCGGCGGCTACTGCGCCAACCCCGCCATGGTCAAGGAATACGACAAGTACTGGGGCGATGACCTGAGCGACCACACCCTGACCACCAACGTGGGCACCAACGAGGGCGACGGCATCATCATGGCCCAGGCCATCGGCGCCGACGTGGTGGGCATGGAAGTGGCCCAGATGATGCCCTCTTCCTCGCCCCTCAAGGGCACCATGACCGACGGCGCATGGGGCGATGCTTCGGAGCAGATCTGGATCGACGGCGAGGGCAACCGCTTTGTGGACGAGTATGCCGAGCGCGACGTCCTGGCCAAGGCATCCCTCCAGCTTGAGGACGGCATCTTCTACATCATCTACGCCGGCACCAACCGCACCAGCACCGGCGATACCACCGTCAAGGGCGCGTCCCTGGACGACGTGATGTTCGGCACCACCATCCAGGATATGGTGGACAACGGCCACGTCTGGTACGGCGACACCCTGGCCGAGCTGGCCGAGGCCACCGCCACCAGCGCCGGCGGCGCTGCGCCCGCCTTCACCGAGGAGGCCCTGCGCAACACCATCGAGAAGTATAACAGCTACGTGGAGGCCCAGGAGGACCCCGACTTCCATAAGGAAGTCCTGGCCGGCGCCATCGACATCGAGGCCATCGACGCTGACCCCAACGTGGGCTACGTCATCTCGCCCCGCAAGGCGTCCCTGCACCACACCATGGGCGGCCTGAAGATCGACACCGAAGCCCAGGTCATCAACACCGAGGGTGAAGTGATCCCCGGCCTGTGGGCTGCGGGCGAGGTCACCGGCGGCATCCACGCCGGCAACCGTCTGGGCGGCAACGCCGTGGCCGACATCTTTACGTACGGCCACATCGCGGGCGCCAATGCCGCGGCGGGCAACTGAGCCTGACCCCTGCGGAAGGACAAACGCATAACAGATCGAGGGCTGCTGCGGGCCACGCGGCAGCCCTCTTCTGTATGGAGAAACGCCATGAGCCAAAAACGCAACCAAAACCTGAAAAAGAACCTGATCTTCACGGCGGCGGTCCTGCTGGCGGCGGCCGCGCTGGGGGGCTACTACCTGGTGCGGCAGGCAAACCGGCCCGACAAGGTGGCCCACCTGGTCTACGGCACCCTGGAGCGGGCCCAGACCGACATCGACCTGCGGGAGGACGCGGACTACAGCTTCCAGTCCAACGGCTACGAGATCCACCTGCAGGTGCGGGATGGGGCCATCGCCTTTGTGGACAGCCCCTGCCCCGACCACGTCTGCGAGCAGTTCGGCCAGCTGAGCGAAGTCTACGACTGGGCCGCCTGCATCCCGGCCCAGGCCATGCTGACCATCGAGCCGGTGGAGTAAACCGAAACAGCGTGTCGCAAAAGCGCCACGCTCCAGGGGGAACCCATTTCTGCCCGCATACGCGGGGCAGAAATTCCTTCCCCCTGGTATCCCCCTGGGGACAAAATTGAACGCTGAACCGCGCACTCGGCCTTGCGGCCTCGCACACTCTCAGCGCTCAATTTCCCTGTATGTGTCCCGTCCATCCGCACGTGTCGGCTGGACGGGACTTTTTTGACAGTCTGTTGTGGTCCCGGGAGGCTGCCGTTTGCCATTTTGGCCTGTACGTGATACAATAAAAGAACATATGAACTTTTGGATGAACGAGGTACAGAGCAGAGAATGGCGAGAAAAAAACGCAAATCATCGTCCCGGGCACGCCGCGGCCGGCAGCAGGCCCAGCGCCGGCTGCTGGCCAGCAGTGTCACCCTGTTTGGGGGCATCCTGCTGGGACTGCTGGCTTTTGTGGACGGGCAGGCCGCCTGGCACACCGCCCACGACATCCTGTTCGGGGTGTTCGGGGCGGGCAGCTTCGTGCTGGGGCCGGCGGTGTGCTACATGGCCGTCCTGGCCGCCCGGGAAGAGCCGGTGGCCCCCTGTGTGGTCAAACTGCTGCTGGGGCTGGCCTTTTTGAGCGGGGCGGCGGTGGTCTTTTCCGACATCCCCGCCCAGGGGCTCACGGTAGCCCAGATGGGGGTGGCCTGCTACGACAACGGAGTCAACGCCTGGTTCGGCGGCGGGTCGATGGGCGGCCTGCTGGGCGGCAGCCTGCTGCTGCTCTGCGGCCGGCCGGCGGCCAACCTGATCGTGGTGGCCCTGGCGGTTTGCGCCAGCTGTTATATCTTTGATGTCACCCCCGCCGACATCTGGCAGTGGCTGGCGTGGGCGGCGGGCGGTGCCCGAGACAAGGGCCTGGCCGTCTATGCCGACGGCCGCGCCGCCCATGAGGAGCGCCGGGCTGCCCGCCTGGCGGCCCGGGCGGAGGCCCAGGCCGAAGCCGAAGCCCAGGCCCAGGCGGACGCCGCCGACGAAGAGGAAATGGCCGAGGATATGCTGCTGGACGGCGACCCCGACGCCGCGCCGGGAGGCGGGTTCCATCTGGGGATGCCGGCCTGGCTGAGCCATATCTTTGGGCACGGGCGCCTCCCGGACGAGAGCGGGAGCACCGAGGCCCCCCCAAGGCCGGAATCGCCGCTGCAGTCGGCGGCGGTCAGCCATCCCCGCGCCCCCTTTGACATCGACCTGGGGCCCGACCCGGCGGCCGTCAGCGACGGCGGCAGCGAGCCCATCGAGCCCATCATCCCGGGCCCGGGAGGCACCTTTGGGCTGAACCCCCTGCGCCCTGCGCCGGCATCCGGCGCGCCCCGGGCAGAGGACGACGCCCCTGCCGCCCCTGCGGCGCCCCATGTGGCCATGTACGACCAGGATAAGGACGACGGGACCCTCCCGCCGGCCCCGGCGGCCGGGCCTGCCGCAGCCCCGGTGACCCCGGCGGCTCCGTCCCCGATGGCGCCGCCCCCGCCGCAGCCGGCCCCCATGGACGGCGAGGAAGAGGACGGCTGGATCACCGTCGAGGACGGGGAAGGGGAAGGCACCGGGGACATTGCCACTCTGGTGGCGGCGGCCATGGAAAAGCCTGCCGACGCCGAGCAGGCCGCAGCCGCGGCCGCGCCTTCCGCCCCGGAGGAGCCGGAAATCCCCGCAGCCTATGAATATCCCCCCATCGAGCTGTTCGATAAAGCCCCGGAGGACGCCGACGAAGGCGCCACCGCCGAGCTGCAGGCCAACGCCCAAAAGCTGGTGGATACCCTGGAGAGCTTCGGGGTCAAGACGCGGGTGCTGGACATTTCCCGCGGGCCCGCCGTCACCCGGTACGAGGTGCAGCCCATGGCGGGCGTCAAGATCAGCCGCATCACCTCCCTGGCCGACGACCTGGCCCTGAACCTGGCCGTGGCCGACATCCGCATGGAGGCCCCCATCCCCGGCAAGCCCGCCGTGGGCATCGAGGTGCCCAACCGCAAGCGGGCCTCCGTCAGCATCCGCAGCATCTTTGAGAGCCAGAGCTTCCGCCACATGACCAGCCCCCTGACCATCGCCCTGGGCAAGGACATCGCCGGCGTGGCCCAGGTGGCCGACCTGTGCAAGATGCCCCACCTGCTCATCGCGGGCAGCACGGGCAGCGGCAAGTCGGTCTGCGTCAACAGCATCATCATGAGCCTGGTGTTCCGCTCGGGCCCGGAGGACGTCAAACTGATCCTCATCGACCCCAAGGTGGTGGAACTGGCTGAGTACAACGGCATCCCCCACCTGCTGATGCCGGTGATCACCGAGCCCAAAAAGGCTGCGGGCGCCCTCAGCTCGGCGGTGGCCGAGATGGAGCGCCGGTACCGGATGTTTGCCGACAACAATGTCCGGGACATCAAGACTTTCAACAAGCTGGCGGCGTCCGACCCCATGCTGGAAAAGCTGCCCTACATCGCCATCGTCATCGACGAGCTGGCGGATCTGATGATGGTGGTGGGCAAGGACGTGGAGGACTCGATCTGCCGCATCGCCCAGAAGGCCCGCGCGGCCGGCATGCACCTGATCGTCGCCACCCAGCGCCCCAGCGTGGACGTCATCACCGGCCTGATCAAGGCCAACATCCCCAGCCGCATCGCCTTCGCGGTGTCCAGCCAGGTGGACAGCCGCACCATCCTGGACGGCGCCGGCGCCGAAAAGCTGCTGGGCATGGGCGATATGCTGTTCATGCCGGTGGGCGCGCCCAAGCCCATCCGCATCCAGGGCACCTACGTCACCGACGAGGAGATCAGCCGGGTGCTGACCTTTATCAAGGCGTCGGGCACCGTCCAGTACGACGAGGCCATGATCCGCGCCATGGAAGAGCACGCCACCCAGGACAAGAACGGCAAGGACCACGACGACGCCGAGGGCGGCGCCGACGACCCCATGCTGAAAGCCGCCGTCGAGGTGGTCATCGACGCGGGGCAGGCCTCCACCAGCCTGCTGCAGCGCCGGTGCAAGCTGGGCTATGCCCGGGCCGCCCGCATCATGGACGAGATGGAGCAGAAGGGGATCATCGGCCCCTACGAGGGGGCCAAGCCACGGGCCGTCCTCATCAGCCGCCAGCAGTGGCTGGAAATGTGCATGAACCAGCCGGACGAGCCGTGAGCCCGCAGCCCGGGACCAACAACGACACAGAGTGAGGAGCGCTATGAACGAAACGACATACACCCCGTACACCGAGTTCCTGCCCATCTGCCGGGCGGACATGGAGGCCCGCGGCTGGGACCAGCTGGATTTCGTGGTGGTGGGCGGCGACGCCTACGTGGACCACCCCAGCTTTGGCACCGCCATCATCAGCCGCCTGCTGGAAGCCGAGGGCTACCGGGTGGGGGTGCTGGCCCAGCCCCGCTATACCGACTGCGAGGACTTCAAGCGGTTTGGGCGGCCCAAATACGGCTTTTTCATCGGCGGAGGCAATGTGGACAGCATGGTCAGCCACTATTCGGTGGCCAAGATCCCCCGGGCCGAGGACGAATATTCCCCCGGCGGCAAGGCCGGGGCCCGGCCCGACCGCAGCGCCACTGTCTACACCCGGCTGGCCAAGCAGGCGTATCCCGACCTGCCGGTGATCCTGGGCGGGCTGGAAGCGTCCCTGCGGCGGTTCGCCCATTACGACTACTGGCTGGACACCGTCCTGCCCAGCATCGCCGAGGACGCCGGCTGCGACCTCATCAGCTTTGGGATGGGGGAGCACCAGACCGTCGAGATCGCCCGCCGCCTGGCGGCAGGGGAGCCCATCGCCAGCATCACCGACGTGGCCGGCACCTGCTACATGACCGACTTCGACCACCTGCCCGAGCGGTATGTGGAGTGCGCCGGCTACAAAAAAGTGGCCTCGGACAAGGTGGCTTACGCCAAGGCCTGCCGCATCCAGATGGACAACCAGGACGTGGTCAGCGGCCAGATCATCGTCCAGAAGCAGAGCGAAAAGTACCTGGTCCAGAACCTGCCCGCCAAGCCCCTGGTCCGCTGGGAGCTGGACAAGGTCTACGCCCTGCCTTATACCCGCCGTTATCACCCGGTCTACGAGGCCATGGGCGGGGTGCCCGCCATCCGGGAGGTGCAGTTCTCCATCATCCAGAACCGGGGGTGCTTTGGAGGGTGCAACTTCTGCGCCATCCAGCTGCACCAGGGCCGCCGGGTCACCAGCCGCAGCGCCGACAGCATCGTGGCCGAGGCCGAGCGGATGACCCACGAGCCCGACTTCAAGGGCTACATCCACGACGTGGGAGGCCCCACGGCGAATTTCCGCTTCCCCTCCTGCGGCCAGCAGATGAAAAAGGGGATGTGCACCGGCGGCAAGCACTGCCTGGCCCCCCAGCCCTGCCCCCACCTGCTCGTGGACCACAAGGACTATCTGGACATTCTGCGCCGGGTGCGGTCCCTGCCGGGGGTCAAGAAGGTGTTCGTCCGCAGCGGCATCCGCTTCGACTACCTGATGGCCGACCCCGACGAGACCTTCTTCAAGGAGCTGGTGGAATACCACGTCTCGGGCCAGCTGAAAGTGGCCCCCGAGCACTGCGCCCCCAACACCCTGGCCTACATGGGCAAGCCCCCCATCGAGGTGTTCAACCGCTTCAAGGACAAGTTCTACGAGCTCAGCCGCCGGGCGGGCAAAAAACAGTACCTGGTGCCCTACCTGATGTCCAGCCACCCGGGCAGCACCCTGAAGGACGCGGTCTATCTGGCCGAGTACCTCTACAAAAACCACATGCGCCCCGAGCAGGTGCAGGATTTTTACCCCACCCCCGGCACCGTCAGCACCTGCATGTTCTACACCGGGCTGGACCCCTACACCCTGAAGCCGGTCTTTGTGGAAAAGACCGCCGAGGGCAAGGCCCTGCAGCGGGCCCTGCTGCAATACTATGAGCCCCGCAACGCCGAAAAGGTGGTCAAAGCCCTGAAGATGACCCATCGGGAGGACCTGATCCCTCTGCTGGTGCCGGCTGCCGGCCGCCGGGCCGTCCAGCGCAGCGCCCGCAAGGCCGCGCCCCGGGACGTCACCATCCACCCGGACGGCCATTACACCGTCCATCCGGGGGCGCGCTTTGCCCCCCGCACCAAACCGAACCACAAAAACAACAAAAAGAAGGGTAACAAGAACCAATGAAGGAACACCGCAGCCATAACAAACCCGTCCTGACCGGCGCGCTGCTGCGCCGCGCCGCCGCCCTGGCCCTGGCGGCCCTGCTGGCCCTGGGGCTGACCGCCTGCCAGGACCTGGCAGGCGCCCTGACCCAGCAGCCCGCCGCCAGCACCGTCCAGCCCGCACAGCCTGCCGACGGCAGCGGCTTTTCGGTGGATTTCATCGACGTGGGCCAGGCGCTGAGCGTCCTGGTCACCTGCGACGGCCAGAGCATGCTGTACGACGGCGGCAACGTGGAGGACGGCAGTCTGGTGGTCTCCTACCTGCAGAACAAGGGGGTCACCCGGCTGGAGTATGTCTTTTGCAGCCACGCCCACAAGGACCATGTGGGGGGCCTGGCGGCGGTGATGGCCGCCTTCCCGGCGGGGCACGCCTATGCCCCCGTCACCACGGCGGACACCCAGTGCTTCCAGGATTACGTCAAGTATGCCCAGCAGCAGGGCCTGGCTCTGGAAGTGCCCGCCGTGGGCACCGTCTGGCAGCTGGGCAGCGCCACCGTCCAGCTGCTGGGGCCGGTGGCCTCCTATGAGGACACCAACGACACCTCGCTGGTGCTGCGCATCGACTACGGCGAGACCAGCTTCCTCCTGACCGGGGACATGGAGCAGGACGCCGAGGACGACCTGGTGGCCTCCGGCGCGCCTTTGGATGTGGATGTGCTGCAGGTGGGCCACCACGGCAGCGAGACCAGCACCGGCTATGTCTTTTTGAACGCCGTCCTGCCGGAGGTGGGCGTCATCTCGGTGGGGGAGGGCAACAGCTACGGCCACCCCCACGAGGCCGCCCTCAGCCGCCTGCGCGACGCGGGGGTGGACGTCTGGCGCACCGACCTGTCGGGCACCATCCGGATCACCAGCGACGGCGTCAACTATGCCGTCGCCTCGGACAAGGATGTGCCCCCCGAGGCCCAGAACCCCACCCTGACCGACGGCAGCGGCCAGCAGAGCAGCAGCCAGCCGGCCATCCAGGCCTACATCGGCAACGTCAATTCCAAGAAGTTCCACCTGCCCAGCTGCTCCAACCTGCCCGACCCGGCCAACCAGATCCTCTTTTCCAGCTACGAGCAGGCCGTGGAGGCCGGCTATGAGCCCTGCGGCAACTGCCTGGGCTGAAGCCTGCGCCGGGAAAAGAGCGGCCCGGAACCGGGCCGGCGGGCTTGCTGCCGCCCATGCCCTAGAAGTATAGTAGGATATACGATACAGGTATTTGCCATACGGCGGACTTGGTGCTATAGTAGGGTAGTCTCCGATTGCCGTATATCCAGAGAAAAGGCTTGATGTCTATGATCGAAACACTGTTGCAAAACCGCACCGTTCAGGTGCTGATCGAATCTTTCCCCCGCATTTTGCTGCCTGGCCTGGCGGTGACCATCCCGCTGACGGTGCTGTCCTTCGCGTTTGCCATGGTGATCGCGGCGGCGGTGGCCCTGGTGCAGTTTGCCCGGGTGCCGGTGCTGCGCCAGCTGGCCCGGGTGTACATCTGGGTGGTGCGGGGCACCCCGCTGCTGGTCCAGCTGTTCATCATCTTTTACGGGCTGCCCAGCATGGGGATCGTGCTGGACGCTTTCCCCACGGCGGTGATCGCCTTCTCCATCAACGAGGGGGCCTATTGCGCCGAGACCATCCGCGCCGCGCTGGAGTCGGTGCCTTCCGGCCAGCTGGAGGCAGGCTACTGCGTGGGGATGTCCTGGTGGCAGGTCATGCGCCGGATCATCATGCCGCAGGCGCTGCGCACCGCATTCCCGCCGCTGTCCAACTCCCTGATCGGCATGGTCAAGGACACCTCCCTGGCGGCCAACATCACCGTCGCCGAGATGTTCATGGCCACCCAGCGGGTGGCCTCCTACACCTATCAGTTCCTGCCGGTCTACTGCGAGCTGGCCGTCATCTACCTGATGTTCTGCACCGTGCTGACCTGGGTGCAGAAGCAGGGCGAAAAATACCTGAACGCCCACGGCTTCAACTGACGGGCCGGACGCGTGAAACGAAATGGAGGGATGCCCCATGCCGATGCTGGAAATACAGGATATTCACAAATCCTTCGGGGAGCGGGAAGTGCTCAAGGGTGTGGGCCTGACCGTGGAAAAAGGGGCGGTGGTGGCCATTCTGGGGCCTTCGGGCTCGGGCAAGACCACCCTGCTGCGCTGCATCAATTTTCTGGAAAAGGCGGACAGCGGCAGCCTGCTCTTTGACGGGGAGCGGGTGGACCTGGCCCGGGTCTCCCGGGCCGACGTGGCCCGGCTGCGGCGCAAGACCGCCTTTGTGTTCCAGAGCTACAACCTGTTCCGCAACAAGACGGTGCTGCAGAACGTGACCGAAGGGCTGATCGTGGCCCGCCGGATGCACAAGGACCAGGCCGAGGCCATCGCTGTCCGGATGCTGGAAAAGGTGGGCATGGCCGACCGGTGCAGCCAGTACCCCCACCAACTCTCGGGCGGGCAGCAGCAGCGGGTGGCCATCGCCCGCGCCCTTGCCACCAGCCCCGAGATCATCTATTTTGACGAGCCCACCTCCGCCCTGGACCCCGAGCTGACCGGCGAAGTGCTGGACGTCATGCGTCAGCTGGCCGCCGAGGGGATGACCATGCTGGTGGTCACCCACGAGATGGGCTTTGCCCGGGATGTGTCCAGCCACGTCATCTTTATGGAGGACGGGCGGATCGTCGAGAGCGCCCCCTCGGCCGAATTTTTCGCCAACCCCAGGCAGGAGCGCACCCGCGTGTTCCTGAGCCGCATCGCCAACCGATGACCCTTACAGCATAGAGAGGTAGAATTGTATGAAGAGAAAGAGCTTTATTTCCCTGATGGCCGTCCTGGCGGCCGCCGGCGCCCTCAGCGCCTGCGGCGGGTCCTCGTCCACGGCCGCCGGCGCGGCGGACAGCGCGTCCTCCGCCGCCTCGGGCCAGCCCGCCGACCGGCTGGAGGCAGCCCGCCAGCGCGGCACCCTGATCGTGGCCCTGGAAGGCGCCTGGTCGCCCTGGTGCTACCACGACGACACCGACACCCTGGTGGGCTACGACGTGGAGGTGTCCCGGGCCATTGCCGAATATCTGGGCCTGGAGCCCGAGTATGTGGAGGGCGAATGGGACGGCCTGTTCGCCGGCCTGGAAGCCGGCCGCTACGACATCGTCTGCAACGGCGTCGAAGTGACGGAGGAGCGGGCCAAGAGCTACGATTTTTCGGAGCCCTACGCCTACATCCACACCGCCCTGGCCGTCCGGGAGGACAACACCGACATCACCAGTTTTGAGGACCTGGCCGGCAAGACCACGGCCAACTCCATCGCCAGCACGTACATGACCCTGGCCGAGAGCTACGGCGCCGAGGTCCTGGGGGTGGACACCCTGGACGAGACCATCCAGATGTTGCTGGCCGGCCGGGTGGACGCCACCCTCAACGCCGACGTCTCCTTCTATGACTATCTGAACGTCCATCCGGACGCCGCCTTCAAGCTGGTGGCCGAGACCCCGGACGCCTCCCACGTCTGCATCCCGGTGCGCAAGGGCGGCGAGTCGGACACCCTGCTGGCTGCGGTCAACGAGGCCATCGACGCCCTGCGCGCCGACGGCACCCTGGCCGAGATCTCGGAAAAATACTTCGGCAGCGATATTTCCAGCGAGGCGTAAAAGAGCCCCGCTGTGCCTGGCCGGCCTGTGCGTTTACCGCACAGGCCGGTTTTTGCATACGGGGGCCGCCCGGCGCATAAGCATAGGTTGTACCCGAAACAACGAGCGGAGCGTGGGGAGGCAGAACTATGTTTGTGGTGACATTGAACCGGGCGCGGCTGCGCCAGATCGGCGTGGGGGCCATGTGCTGCGCGGTGGTGGTGTGCAGCGCCCTGCTGGGGCGGTACATCAGCAGCCGCACCGTCGAGACGGCCGCCGGCGCCGGCAGCCAGAATGCAAAGATCGAGACGGCCCAGGACATCCAGACCTGGTTCACCGGCTACGGCATCGAGGTGGACGGCGCGTCCATCACGGCCGACAAAGTCAAGATCCCCCGCAAGTGGGACGACAGCTTCATGGCCTTCAATACGGTGGTGGGCCAGAGCGGCCTGGACCTGGAGCGCTACAAGGGCAAGACGGTGGAAAAATGGCAGGCCCTGATCCCCTCCGCCTCCAGCGGGGAAGAAAGCTGCTACGGCGTGCTGCTGGTCTACAAGAAAAAGCCGGTGGGGGCCTACCTGCTGGCCAAACCCTCGGGGCTTGTGACAGGGCTGGGGGACGCCCAGGCCGCCATGGCGGAGGCCGGCGCGCAGGAGACTGCCGCCAGCCAGGAGACGGCGGCCAGCCCGGAAGCCCCGGCCCAGGAGACTTCGGGGGAGCCCGGGGTCTACGACGAGGAGAGCGCCGCACCCTGCACCGACCTGCCTCTGGACCTGGAAGGCTATCCGGTGGAATGACCGGCGCCCAACGCCCTGCCTGGCGCAGTCTGCGCGCCGGGCAGGGTCAGCGTGGCGCAAAAGCGCCACGCTCCAGGGGGGACCCATTTCTGCCTGCTGCGCAGGACAGAAATTCCTTCCCCCTGGTATCCCCCTGGGGACAAAATTTGGCGCTGAACCGCGCACTCGGCCTTGCGGCCTCGCACACTCTCAGCGCC
>DXBJ01000068.1 GCA_019116585.1 Candidatus Faecalibacterium gallistercoris
GTGCGCAAGATCGCAGCAGCGTTTGACCCCCGGCTGCTCAACCCGCCCAAGGTCAGCTACCGCAGCGGCCGCTACTATGTGTTCGACGGCCAGCACACCATCGCAGTCCTCAAGCTGCTCAATGGCGGCAAAGATTTGATGGTCCGCTGCATCGTGTACACAGGCATGACCGAGAGCGAAGAAGCCCTGCTCTTTGCCCAGCAGACCGGCGAATCTGCCAGGCTGACACCCGGCGATAAAATGCGCGCCATGATCTACGGCGGCGACCCGGAATGTATGGCCTTCTTGAAGGCTACTGAATCGGTAGGGTTGAAGCTGGACTACAGCCAGCGCCGCGGTAAGTACCGCATCGCCTGTATTGGCACCGCCTTCGAAGAATTCAAACGGGTCGGTCCCGACCGCTACAAAGAGGCGTTGAGCATTATTGTGGACGCCTGGAATGGCGATCCTGAGTCCCTCCGCGCTGAGACGGTTCAGGGTATGGTCCATTTTGTGGAGTTATATCACGACGAGTACGACTCCCGCCGTCTTATCAGCCGCCTGCACAAGACCGACCCGTTGACTATCTATCGTGAAGGCCGGGCTATGGGCGTCAACATGGCCGGGTATAAGAAGTACCTCTATCAGGTCTACTGCATCTACAACGGGAGCAGCAAAAAGAAGGTGCTGCCCATGAAGTTCTAAATTCTTGCTTTCACCCTTTGGATAGACGCCGCCTGCAGGCTGTGGACGGCGTCTTACATAAAAATATACAAAGGGGGTACATTGCATGATTCCTAAAAACTGGCGATACAGCCGGGGAGACATCTACTATGCCAACATGGAACCCCATGTTGGTTCCGAGCAGGGAGGGGAGCGGCCGGTGGTGGTTCTGCAGAATGATATGGGTAACAAGCATTCGTCCACGCTCATCATTGCTACCCTTACATCCAGAGTGGACAAGAAGCTGAACCTGCCGACCCACGTTTTGCTTGACCAAAATCCGGGGCTGAAAGTCCCGTCTATCGTACAGCTGGAACAGATCTTTACCATCGACAAGAGCCGCGTGCAGCAGTTTGCCGGTCAGGCCAGCAGCGAGGAAATGGACCGGATTGAGATGGCAATTAAGATTAGTCTGGGAATTAACTGAACGTCAGACAAGCGGTGCCGCATCCTTGCAGAACGAGCAAATGGTACAGTAGAATGGAGTCGATGAGTAGACACTTCTTTACGAAAGGGGAGGATAGCAATCGAGAAAACAATCCTGCGATGTATCATGCAGCACTGTATATCAGAAGGAGGAAAAACGATGGCAAGAGCATTTAGAAAACTGCGCTGCAAACTGGTGGAGATGGATATTCAGCAGAAAGAACTGGCTGACCAGCTGGGTGTATCGCCGTCCACGATTTCGACGCGCTTGTCCGGGCATCTGCCGTGGTCTGTTCCCGAGGCGGTCCAGGTTGCAGAAATCCTGGGCATCCCTCTGGATCAGCTGAGTGTATTTTTCTACGATGATGGCCCCGAGAGCTTGGCTGCACGAAAGAAAGCGCTCTGCCGTGCCACCTGATCGGGACAGGATGGAGGTCTTAGTATGCGTACATTTTGGAAGAATGTGCCCATGAAACGGGCCGGTGCCGCGTTGGCGGCAGCCGGCTCGGGCAGACACTGGGCAGATTGGAAGGAGGTGTGAATCATGGGTGCCCGCGTCAACACTGCGATATGGATGGAGTCCTCTCAACGCTGGCGGATCGATGTGCAAAAGGACGGGGTCCGGCGCAGCTTTTACAGCTCCAAACCTGGCCGGAACGGGCAGCGGGAAGCAAACCGCAAGGCGGACGCCTGGCTGGATGATGGAATAGAGGACCAGCGCATGAAAGTCGGTACCGCATACCTCAAATTTTTGGAGGGGAAGCGGCAGACTACAAGCCGGTCCAACTGGGCACCGATGATGAGCCGCTGGAACAATCATATTTCATCGGTGATTGCCCGCAAACAAGTCAGTGCATTGACCGAACAGGATCTGCAGGATGTACTGGATCGAGCCTACGCGCGGTCCAAACTGTCCAGAAAGACATTGATATGCCTGCGGGCTGACCTGTGCAGTTTTCTGAAATACTGCCGCAAGGCCAAGCTGACGACGATGTTCCCGGAAAACTTGACCATTCCAACAGCGGCGGCCCGGGGAGAAAGGACGGTACTGCAGCCGCAGGACTTTGTGGTACTGTTCAACAGCGATCGTACTATGTATTATGGGAAGGTGGTACAGGATGACATGATTCACGCCTACAGGCTTGCAGTTTTAACCGGCCTCCGACCGGGGGAGTTGCGGGGGCTGCGCTGGAAGGATGTGAAAAAGGACCGCCTGGAACTGCATCGGTCCACCAACTGTTACAACGAAAGCACCGATGGCAAAAACCAGAATGCCCGCCGGTGTGTGGAGCTGTCCGACCTGGCCCGCATGGAGCTGGAAGCACAGCGCCGGGAGTCGGGGAAGGTGACCGGAGATACGTTGGTCTTTGATATCCCAACGGCGAAACGTTTTGAGCTGCATCTGGCACGGTACTGCAAGTACAACAATATCCCAGTCTGTACGCCCTATGAGCTGCGGCATACTTTTGTCAGTATTGCGAAAGTGCTGCCTGCGGGACTTGTCAAGTCCCTGGTGGGACATTCCCAGGATATGGATACATTCGGCGTTTACAGCCATGAGCTGGATGGGGACGCACAGCAGCAGGCAAACGCGCTGAATTCCATTTTTTCGAGGCTGCTTGCGCACGGATAAACCGGGGGTGCGGTCAAAAGTGCGGTCAAGCAAAAGAAAACAGCCCAGAAACTTACGTTTCTAGGCTGCTTTTTGTGGTGGAGGCGATGGGAGTCGAACCCATGTCCGAAAAGAGTTCAGCGTGAGTATCTCCGGGTGCAGGCGATCAACAGCATTCCCTCCGCGTCACGCCGGTCGCCAGGCTAACGCTTCAGTAGCTTCATGAGGTCATGACGGTCCGCAAAGCTTAGGTCCGTTCACGTGCTGTGTCTAAAGGACGTCCCGGCCCCACACGACACAAATGTGGGCGGAACGAGGCAGCACTCAGGCTGCCTGGAGCTGATAACGATTGTTGTCAGTTATTGTTTTGGAGGCTTTTAGAGCAGGGCCCCCGCTGCTACCCGCTGCCCAGGCCTCGCTCCCCCCGTCGAAACCTTTACGCCCCCATGATACGCGCCCAAAGGCGCGGGGAAGGTGACTGCGAAAGGGGCATGCCGCCCGGTCCGGACGGGACCGGGACCGCCGCGCCGCCCGGGTGCCTTTTGGGGGCATGGGGCGGCGGCCGGAAGTCCCGGTGCGCCGGTCAGTAATAATGTCCGTTGGATTTCAGGGCCCGGTCGATGGAACGCTTGGCGTCCCGTTTGGCCGCGTCGGCCCGCTTGTCGTAGAGCTTTTTGCCCTTGCACAGGCCCAGCTCCATCTTGACCCGCCCGTGCTTGAAGTACAGGGACAGAGGCACCAGGGTGTAGCCCTGCAGCTTGCACTGCTGGCCCAGGCGGCGGATCTCGCTTTTGTGGGCCAGGAGCCGCCGCTCCCGGGTGGGGTCGGCGTTGAAGATGTTGCCGTGGTCGTAGGGGGTGATGTGCATCCCTTTGACGATCAGCTCGCCCCCGTCGATGTCCACCCAGCTGTCCTTCAGGTTGACTCCGCCGGCCCGCAGGCTCTTGACCTCGGTGCCCTTGAGCTCGATGCCGGTCTCCAGCGCTTCCATCACGAAATATTCGTGGCGCGCTTCGCGGTTGGTGGCGATGGTCTTGGTCGCCGGTTTTTCCTTGGCAGGCATGGAAACGCGCCTCCTTTCCGTGGGGTAAGGGTCGGTCCGCTCCCCGCGGCTGCGCCCGGCCGGGCGCAAGGGAGAGTGTAGATATTGTACCACAATTTTCCGAAAGCGCAAGGGATATTTGATGAAGAAACTGTAAAATCCCGCTCCATCGTGCCTTTACAGCTCGTGGCGGCCCTCCAGCGCGCGGAAGATGGTCTGCCGGTCGGCCTGCTCCAGCTTGGAGCCCACCGGCACGCCGGAGGCCAGGCGGGTGGTGCGCACCCCCAGGGGCTTGATGGTCCGGGCCAGGTAGATGGAGGTAGCGTCCCCTTCCACGCTGGGGGGCAGCCCCATGATGACCTCCTTGACCTCGTCGTCGGCCAGGCGGCCCAGCAGCTCGCGGATGGTCAGGTTTTCGGGCCCGACCCCCTTCACCGGGCTGATCAGCCCGTACAGCACGTGGTAGAGCCCGCGGTACTCCCGCGTCCGCTCGATGGCCTGGACGTCCCGGGCGGTCTCCACCACGCAGATGGTGGAGTGGTCCCGCTTGGGGTCGGCGCAGATGGGGCACAGATCGCCCTCGGTGTAGTTCTGGCACTGGCGGCAGCGGTTCAGCTTGGTGTGCACCCCGCGGATGGCCTGGACCAGCTTTTCGGTCTGGTCGGCCGACAGGTTCATCAGCTGGTAGGCCAGCCGGGTGGCGCTTTTGTCGCCGATGCCGGGCAGCCGCTTCAGCTCGTCGATCAGCACCTCCAGCGGGGCGGCGGCGTTGCTCATGGGCGCGCCTCCCTTTTACAGGCCCAGGCCGGGGATGTTCAGCCCGCCGGTCAGCTGGCCCATCGCGGCAGAGGCGGCTTCGTCCACCGTCTGCACGGCGGCGTTGACCGCCGCAGCCACCAGGTCCTGCAGCATCTCGATGTCGTCGGGGTCCACGGCCTCGGGCTTGATGGTCACGGCCAGCACCTCGTGCTTGCCGTTCATCCGCACGGTGACCATCTCGCCGGGGGCGCTGGCCGTATACTCGGTCTGCTCCAGCTCGGCCTGCTTGGCCTGCATGTCGCTCTGCATCTTCTGGGCCTGACGCATCAGGCTGTTCATATCGGGGCGGCCGTAGCCGCCGGGCATTCTTGCTTTCATGGCAACTGTTCCTCCATTGGAAAGTATGGGCACCGCCGTGCCGGTTTATGAATGGCGCCGCCGGGGGCCGTCCTCGATGGTGACGTCGAGGCCCAGAGCCTCCAGCTTGTGCAGGGAATCCTCTGCGCTGGCTTTGGGGCGGCCGGCGGACGTTTCAGGCTCGTAGGGGCCGATGGGCACCGCGATGCCCGACACGTCGGCGATCAGCTTTTTGATCAGGCGCTGGCTGCCCTTGTTCACCCGGATGAAATCCCGGAAGGTCTTGCCCCCGTCGATCAGCACCCGCACCCCGTCGAAGTAGGCCTTCGATTTTTTCAGGTAGCCGTACAGCATGGGATCGGTGTCCCGGATGCGGTCCACCACCTCGGGCCACTGGGGGTAGGGGTTGATGTCCCGGCCTGCCACCCGGCGGGGCTTGTCCAGCTGGGGGTCGGCCGCAAAGGCGGGCTGTGCCGCCGGCACGTCCTCGACGGGCGGGGGAGCGGCCTCCTCTTCCGCCGGCGGCGGGGGCAGGGGCTCGTCCCGGGCAGGGGCGGCTTCCGCCAGGGGCGGAGGCGTCTGGGAGGGCTCGTCCCAGGGGGGGAGGTTGTCGGGATCGGGCTGGGCCTCCGCCGCGGGGGCGGCCTGCGGGGCGGGCTGTGCCGCCGGGGCTTCCGCCGCCGGTGCGGGGACCGGGCCGCTGGCAAAAGGCCGGACGGCCGGCTGGGGCTGTGCGGCGGGCTGGGGCCGGGCCGCCGGCGCCGGCGAAGCCTGGGCCGCTGCCGGTGCAGGGGCGGGCTGCGCGTCCGGCGCAGTCAGGTTGAAGAGGGCCAGCTCCAGCTCGATCCGCTGGTCGCTGCCCCGGGCCATGTGCTCCAGCGCGCCGCCCAGGGCGCGGATGGCCCGGACGGCTTCCCGCTGGCCCAGGGCGGGGCCTTTGGCCAGGTAGAGGTCCTCCTCCTCGGGGGAGACGCCGCTGAGCAGCTCCCGGCCGCCGGGCAGGGCGGCCAGCATCAGGCTGCGGTAATGGGCGATCAGCTCTTCGGTCAGACGCTTGACATCCACCGACTGCTGGCGCAGGGCGGCCAGCTCGGCCAGGGCCGACGCGGCGTCCCGGGCTGCCAGGGCGTCCGACATCCGGAACAGATAGCTCCGGTCGGTGACGCCGGCCATCCGCCGGACCACGTCCTCGTCGATCTGGCCGGTGACGCCGGCGCAGGTGTCCAGGATGGACAGGGCGTCCCGCAAAGCGCCGTCGGCCAGGCGGGCGATCAGCCCCGCCGCCCCCTCGGTGAGGGCCAGGCCCTCGGCCCCGGCCACCTGGGACACCCGCCCGGCGATGTCCTCCGGGCTGATGCGGGTGAAGTCGTACCGCTGGCAGCGGGAGCGGATGGTGGCCGGCACCTTCTGGATCTCGGTGGTGGCCAGGATAAAGATGACGTGGGCAGGGGGCTCTTCCAGCGTTTTGAGCAGGGCGTTGAAGGCCGCGGTGGAGAGCATGTGCACCTCGTCGATGATGTACACCTTATAGCGGCAGATGCTGGGGGTGTAGGCGGTCTCGTCCCGCAGGTCGCGGATGTCGTCCACGCCGTTGTTGGAGGCGGCGTCCATCTCCACCACGTCCAGGATGCTGCCGTCGTCGATGCCCCGGCAGACGGCGCACTGGCCGCAGGGGTCGCCGTTTTGGGGGTCCAGGCAGTTGACCGCCTTGGCAAAGATCTTGGCGCAGGTGGTCTTGCCGGTGCCCCGCACCCCGGTGAACAGATAGGCGTGGCCCACCCGGCCGGCGGCCACCTGGTTTTTCAGGGCCGCCACGATGGCCCACTGGCCCACCACATCTTCGAACCGCTGGGGCCGCCACTTGCGGTAAAGGGCACGATACATTCACAGCACCTCTTTACTTTGTAAAGAATTATGACGATCCAAAAGAATCCAAAAAGTATGCCACACCGTCCTCGTCATTGGAGCGTGTGACAAAGTCCGCAGCCTGGCGCACCGATTCCGGCGCATTGGCCATAGCAACGCCAAGGCCGGCGCGCCGGATCATAGGCAGATCGTTTTCACTATCTCCGATGGCGGCGATGGCCTCAATGGGGATACCCAGCCGGGCGGCGATGGTTTCCAGCGCCTGCCCTTTGTGGACGCCCGGTGGCGTGATCTCCACGAAGAATGGATCGGAAACCACGACCTCGCAGCCGGGCAGCCGTTCTTTCAGCCGGGGATAAAGCGTGCGGATCAGAGCCGGGTCGCCTGACACCAGGAATTTGACCGGTGCAACCTCCAGCGCCGCGGCAAAATCAGGCCGCACCTGCAATTGCAGCTGGTTGACGAGCATCTCCGCGGCGGCATAGGGTTCCAGCCGCTGGACGATCAGCCTGTCGCCTTGATAGGTCATCAGGTTGAGGCTGGTTTTGTCTATTAGGTCATGGATCTGCCAGGCTTTTTCGAGAGTGAGAGGCCCGCCGGACGATCCTTCAAGCGCGGCTTGCTGCGTTTCCTGCTCCAACTGGTGGACGGCCTGCACGACAAGCGCCGCGTCTTCCGGTGAAAAAGCTTGTGCAAAAATCGCAGACAAGGTGGCGGCGTCGACCAGCTGTCCGCCGTTGAATGCCGCATAATATCCGCCGTACTGCGCCAAATGAAGGGCTTCGCCGTACTGGCGCATCCCGGCGTAGGGCCGGGCCGAGGAGAGAACGACCACGCCGCCTGCTTTTTGAAAAGCGAGCAGGGCGTCATGCACAGCCGGGGTGATGCGCTGGCGGGAATCCAGCAAAGTGCCGTCGATGTCAATGAACAGCGCGTGTATCTTTTGCATAGGCCACTCCTTTCCTGCCGGACGGCAAAACAAAAAGAAATCGGACAGCGCCGCGGGGTTGTACCCCGCCTTGCGAAGCTCGGCATACGAATGCAGGCTGGCTGAAACGCACCGTGCACGCCGCTTAAGGCTGCTTGGTTCCCCACCTGACCTGGTTCACAGCGGCCCAGTCGTACAGGGCCCGCATCCGTATGCCGAACCGCGCAGCAGGCGCTGTCCGACATGGCAAGCATCACAGCAAAGCTGTATGCTTTCCGTATTTTATCATATTTTGCGCCGGAATGCAAGAGGAAGGCAGGCTCAGCAATAAAACTTTGCCTGGCCGAAATAATCCCGCCACTTGGCAATGATCTCGCTGCTGCGGGCCTCCAGGATCGCCATGATATTGCGCAGGGTGCGTTCGGGGATGCGGGAATGATTGTTGCATAAAAAGCACCCGCCCGCCGAAGTGATCCAGATCTTGGTGGCGTTGCTGCTGGGCGCACCCTGCGCTACATGGACGTGGACCGGCTCGAGAGGGTCTCCCTCGTTTGACCAAAAATACACACCCAGTAAGGGCCGATCTTAAAGATTTGAGGCACTGTCGAAGCCCCCTTCCTGGGCAAAGCGAAGGATCAAGTGGGCAGTCGAGCGGATGACCTCCGCGCAGCGGGACAGCTCCGGCTGGGAGAAACCGGAGATGTCCTCCCACCGGTACGAGGGCAGCCAGCAGACGGCGTGGTGAAAGCCGTCTTTGGCGTCCGGCTTTTCCATATAGACTTTAACAGTGCCGTCGCTGTGCATTTCGGAGTGGACGATCTCGGTGCCGTCGTCCAGGGTGAGAAATGGATACATCATAACAGCGCACCTCCCTCGCATTTCTCTACTTTTATGATACCATGAAGTTTTTTAACTGTAAAGGCCCGTAACCCATATAAATAAGAACAGGCCGCCGCGAGGCGGTAAGACCTTGCGGCGGCCCGGCCCGGCTCAGAGGCGGACCGTCCCGGTGGCTACCGCCTGGCGGAAGGCGGCGTCGTGCTCCACGAACAGCATGGAGGGGGCCGAGGCGCCGATCAGCTTTTCGATCTGCATCCGGGTGTAGATGTCGATGAAGTTGAGGGGCTCGTCCCAGACGTAGAGGTGGGCTTTTTCGCAGAGGCTCCGGGCCAGCAGGACCTTCTTTTTCTGCCCGCTGGAAAAGCTGGCCATGTCCTTTTCAAACTGGACCCGGGAGAAATCCATCTTCCGCAGGATGGCCTTGAACAGGCTCTCGTCCAGGCCGTGGGCCCGGGCAAAGCCGGTCAGGTCCCCCGCAAGGCCGGCGGCGTCCTGGGGGACATACGAGACCACCAGCCCGGGGGCGCGGCGCACCTGGCCGGCGTGGGGGATATCCTGGCCGCAGAGCAGCTTGAGCAGGCTGGATTTGCCGGCGCCGTTGCCGCCGTCCAGGGCCACCCGCTCCCCCTGCCGGACCGCAAAGGTGAGAGGCCCGCAGACCGTCTGCCCGCCGTACCGGATCTCCACGTCCTGGAACAGGACCAGGGGGTCGGCGTAGTGCAGCAGGGGGGTGACCCGCAGGTCCTCGGCGGTCTCGGCGTTTTTCAGCAGGGCGGATTTTTCCTCGATGGCCTTTTGCTGGCGGGCCTCGATGGTCTTGGCCCGCTTCATCATCTTGGCGGCCTTGTGGCCCACATAGCCCTTGTCGGCGGCGCCCTTTTTGCTGGCCTCCACCCGGTCGGACCAGAGGGCGGTGCGCCGGGCCGACTGCTCCAGCCGCTTGATGTCCTTGCGCAGGCGCTGGTCCTGGGCTTCTTCCAGGGCCTGCCGCTGCTGGAAGTTGGCAAACCAGGAGGAAAAGTTCCCGCTCTGGACCTCGATGCCGGCCCGGTTGAGGGACAGGATGTGGTCCACGCACCCGTCCAGGAACCGCCGGTCGTGGGACACCAGGATGAAGCCCTGCTTTTTTTGCAGGTAGGCCGACACCATGGCCCGGGCTTTGGCGTCCAGATGGTTGGTGGGCTCGTCGATGAGCAGGAAGTGCCCCTCGTTCAAAAACAGGGCGGCCAGCAGCACCTTGGTCTGCTCGCCGTTGGACAGGCTGGCAAAGGGGCGGTCCAACGCGTCGGGCCGCACCCCCAGCAGGGACAGCTCCCGCTCCAGCTGCCAGCTCTCCGCGCCGGGGCACACCCCCTCCAGCACCGCGCGGGTGGGGCGGCCCGGGTCGGGGACGGGGTAGGGGAAGTAGTCGAAGGCCACCGGGGCCCGGATGGAGCCGGCGTATTCGTACCGGCCCATAAGCAGCTTGAAAAACGTGGTCTTGCCCCGGCCGTTGCGGCCGATGAAGCCCAGCTTCCAGCTGGTGTCCAGCCGGAGGCTCACGTCCTCAAAGATGGGGTCGTAGCTGGACGGATAGGAAAAAGACAGATGTTCGATCTGGATCAATGCCAAGGGGCATCCCTCCTTTGCATAAAAACAGGCCGCAGGAAGTCTCCCGCGGCCGTCTGCGCGCAAAGCAGCCCTGCCGCCGGCGGCGGACAGGCGCTGAAACGCCCTTTTCTGCAAAAAGAAAAAGAGGCGGACGGGATGGGTCATTTCCTGCAGGCGGGCGCAGCAAGCCCCTCACGGCGCGCTGCGCGGTCCTTACGTTCAGCAGGAAAAATGACGCATCCTTCCACCCCTTTCGTTTGATTCCGGGTAAAAGATAGCACAGCAGAGACCTTTTGTCAAGCCTCAGCGTGTCGCAAAAGCGCCACGCTTTAGGGGGGACCCATTTCTGCCTGCGGCGGGCGGTTTTTGCGGGCCGGGTGGGATGCGGGTGGATTTTGCAAGGAGATGACTGTATTTTTTACATTTCTGTGGTATACTGGAAGGCAACGGAAACAACTTTGACAAAAGGTGGTACCAATGGAACAGACGCAAAAGATGACCCGCCTGGAAAAGCGCTGGGTCCTGTACGACGTGGGCAACTCGGCCTTCACCCTGCTGATCTCCACCATCCTGCCCATCTACTTCAACGGGCTGGCCGGGGCGGCGGGGCTGACCGACGCCGAATACCTGGCCTTTTGGGGGTACGCGGCCTCCTTTGTGACGGTGGTGGTGGCGGTGCTGGGCCCCACCCTGGGGGCGGTGGCCGACCTGCCCGGCATGAAAAAGAAGCTGTTCGCCCTGTGCGTGGCGGTGGGCATCGCCGGCTGCGCGGTGATGGGGCTGGTGCAGTCCTGGGTGTGGTTTTTGGGGTGCTTCATCATCGCCAAGATCGGCTACAGCACCAGCCTGGTCTTTTACGACTCCATGCTCACCGACGTCACCGTCCCCGAACGGATGGACAAGGTGTCCTCGGTGGGGTACGCCTTTGGCTACGCCGGCAGCTGCATCCCCTTTGTGGCCAGCCTGGCCATCGTCCTGGTGGGGTACCAGGCGCTGGGCATCAGCCTCAACGCCGCCATGCTCCTGGCTTTCCTGCTCAACGCGGCCTGGTGGCTGTGCTGCACGCTGCCCCTGCTGGGCAGCTACCGCCAGCGGTACAGCGTCCGGGGCGGCGGGCATCTGGTGCGGGGGGCCTTCCGCCGCCTGGGGGAGACCCTGCGGGAGATCCGGGGCAACAAGCAGGTGTTCTGGTTCCTGATCGCCTTTTTCCTCTATATCGACGGGGTGTACACCATCATCGACATGGCCACTGCCTACGGCCAGGCCCTGGGGCTGGACAGCACCGGCCTGCTGCTGGCGCTGCTGGTGACCCAGATCGTGGCGTTCCCCTTCGCGCTGCTGTTCGGCTGGCTGGCCCGCCGGGTGGACACCGCCCTGCTGGTGTCGGTGGGCATCCTGGCCTATGTGGGCATCGCCGCCTACGCCATCTTTTTGCGCACCCAGGGGCAGTTCTGGGTGCTGGCCGTCTGCGTGGGGATGTTCCAGGGCGGCATCCAGTCTTTGTCCCGCTCCTACTTCGGCAAGATCATCCCGCCCGAGCGCTCGGGCGAATACTACGGCCTTTTGGACATCTGCGGCAAGGGGGCGTCCTTTGTGGGTACCTTCCTGGTCAGCGCCCTGACCCAGCTGTCGGGCAGCACCTCCACCGGGGTCATGGTCATCGCGCCGCTGATCCTGCTGGGCTTTTTCGCCTTCCGCCGCGCCGTCCGCGAGGGCCGCAAAAACGAATACTGACCGCTTTCAACCTGACGAATTGAGGTGATTTTTCCATGCCCGCTGTCTACGCGCACCGCCGCTTTGGCGAAAAGGTGCTGGCCGCCTGCCAGAACGATGAGGCCCGCACCGCCATCGAGACCTACCAGGACCTGTTCAACATCGGCCTGCAGGGGCCCGACATCCTGTTCTATTATGACCCCCTGCGCCAAAACCCCTACAAGGCCGCAGGCGACGCTTTGCACGACGCCCCGGCCGCGCCCTTTTTTGAGGCGGGGGCCGCCCATGTGAACGGCCGCCCCGAGGGCCAGGCCCTGCTGAGCTATCTGCTGGGCTTCCTGTGCCATTTCGCTTTGGACAGCGAGTGCCACAGCTACATCGAATACGAGATCGGCCGCAGCGGCCACCCCCATGTGGCTATCGAGACGGCGCTGGACGGCGCCCTGATGGAAAAGGACGGGGTGGACTGGCGCACGGCCAATCCGGCGGGCTACATCGTGGTCAGCGAGGTGACCGCCCGCACCATCGCCCGGGTGGTGCCGGCGGGGCGGGAGCAGGTGCGCCAGTGCCTGACCAACATGAAGATGGTGAACCGCCTGCTGATGCCGGGCGGCCCGGTGCGGAACGCCCTGGTGGAAGGGGCCCTGCGCCTGGCCGGCAAGTGGGAGGTGCTGGGCGGCCTGCTCATCACCGCCCTGGACCGGCCCGCCTACGCCGCCAGCAGCGACGAGCTGGGCTATCTGTTCGACGGGGCGGTGCCGGTGGCGCTGGAGCTGATCGACGGCTACTGCGACCATATCTTCCGCGGCGCGCCCCTGGGCCCCCGCTTCGGCCGTACCTACGGCCCCAGCGAGGAGCTGCTGGCCAGGTACGCCCAGGGCTGACCGCCCAAAAATATGACAGGACAGGGGGCTTTCGGGCCTCCTGTTTTTGGTTTGCGCGGCGGCGGCGAGGGGCGGATATTGTATATTTCGTGACCCGGTCGCCCAAGCTCGAATTGACAAAACCGGGTGCAGATACTATAATTGTGACAAGTGGAAAGGGAAAAAGGGGCGTGCGCAGAGCGCGTGCCCGCCGCCTTCACGGCTGGCCGCGGTCGCATTGAACAGATGGACCGTGCAGGCCAAAGCAGCCGCGCAGGACGGAACCAGCAGCATCGGACGATCAAGCCGGAGACCGGCTTTGGAAATAGTTACTTAACCGGAGGCCGGGTCCTTGCACCGCGGTCTCTCCACCGGCATGGGCAAAAAACCCGGCCGCGTTTGTCTTGGAGGTACAAATGGCAACAACAAAAGAGAATACTGGCAGCCCGGCCGGCGCACGGCGGGACAATCCCGGCGCGGACAACCGCGCCCAGCAGCGCCGCCGCCCCATGTATACCCGGCGGCCCCGCCGGCCCCAGCCCCCCAAGGGCGGGGCGGCCGTCCCCATCCACATCTACCCTTTGGGCGGCCTGGGCGAAGTGGGCAAAAACATGACCGTCTATGAGTGCTGCGGCGACATGATCATCGTGGACTGCGGCCTGGTGTTCCCCGACAGCGAGATGTACGGCATCGACATGGTCATCCCGGACTTCACCTTCGTTTTGCAGAACAAGGACCGGATCAAGGGCCTGCTGATCACCCACGGCCACGAGGACCACATCGGCAGCATCCCCTACCTGCTGCAGAAGCTGGACCTGCCGGTCTACGGCACCAAGCTGACGCTGGGCCTGATCCGCAACAAGCTGGAGGAGTTCAACCTGGCGGGCCGCACCCGCTTTGTGGAGATCGTGCCCCGGCAGAAGATCCATCTGGGGTGCTTCACCGTGGAGCCCATCCACGTCAACCACTCCATCCCCGACGCGGTGGGCTTTGCCATCGACAGCCCCGCCGGCGTGGTGATCCAGACCGGCGACTTCAAGATCGACTACACCCCCCTGGCCTGCGGCCCCACCGACCTGACCACCCTGGCCGAGTACGGCCAGCGGGGGGTGCTGGCCCTGCTGAGCGACTCCACCAACGCCGAGCGCCCCGGCTTCACCGCCACCGAGCAGAAGGTGGCCGCCGGCGTCCACAACCTGTTCACCCAGGCGCGGAACAAGCGGATCATCATCGCCACCTTTGCGTCCAACATCTACCGCATCCAGCAGATCATCGACCTGGCCGTCCAGGAGGGCCGCAAGGTGGCCTTCAGCGGCCGCAGCATGGTCAACAACACCGCCATGGCCCAGGAGCTGGGCTATATGCACATCCCGGAGGGCACCCTCATCAACATCGACGAGCTGAACCGCTACGCCCCCGACGAGGTGGTCCTGATCACCACCGGCAGCCAGGGCGAGCCGCTGAGCGCTTTGTCCCGGATGGCGTCCTGCAGCCACCGCCAGGTGCGGGTGGGCCCGGGGGATTTCATCATCATCTCGGCCAACCCCATCCCCGGCAACGAAAAGAGCGTCACCAAGATCGTCAACGGCCTGCTGCTGCTGGGCGCCGAGGTGATCTATGAGAGCATGTACGACGTCCACGTCTCGGGCCACGCCTGCCAGGAAGAGCAGAAGCTGATGCTGACCCTGACCAAACCCAAGTATTTCCTGCCGGTCCACGGCGAATACAAGCAGCTGAAAAAGCACGCCCTCACCGCGGCCAGCCTGGGCATCCCCCACAGCAACATCCTCATCGCGGAGAACGGCTCCAACGTCATCCTGACCCAGGACGAGATCAAGCTGGGCGACCCGGTGACCGCCGGCGCCGTGATGGTGGACGGCCTGGGCGTGGGCGACGTGGGCAACGTGGTGCTGCGGGACCGCAAGCACCTGTCGGAGGACGGGCTGGTCATCATCGTGGCCACGGTGGACAGCCGCACCGGCAAGGTGCTGGCCGGGCCCGACCTGGTCAGCCGGGGCTTTGTCTACGTGCGGGAAAACGAGAGCCTGATGGACGGCGCCCAGAGCACGGTGGAGATGACCCTGAACCGCTGCGTGGAAGAACGGGTCCGGGACTGGAACAGCGTCAAGACCCGGATGCGCGAGGCCCTGAGCAGCTATATCTACCGGCGCACCAAGCGCAGCCCCATGATCCTGCCCGTTTTGATGGAAGTGAACGCATCGGGCAAAGTATGACCTTTCGTGTGAGAGAGGGGAAGAGAGGCATCCGCCATGAAGCAGAAACCCAGATGGACGCTTGAAATCTTTACAGTGGGCTTTGCGGTGCTGGCGGGCCTGCTGGCGCTGCTGGTCCTGATGGTGCAGCCGGCGGCCTGGCCGGCGGTGCTGCTGGCAGCGGTGCTGTGCATCGTACTGGTGGGGGTGTCCCGCTACCGGGTCCGCCGGTGGGCGGCCCGCTGGGTCACCGGCACCAGCTTTGAAAATTCCCGGACCCAGTACAGCCTGGCCTCTTTGTCCCAGCCGGCCGCCCTGCTCAGCGGGGACACCGTCGTCTGGTACAACATCCCCTTTCGGGACAGGCTGCTGAACGGCGGCGACCAGCTGGCCGGCCGGGTGAACAAGATGCTGCCCGGCCTGGAGCTGGCCCAGTGCGGCGCCCCCGAAGGCCAGGTGCTGGCCTGCGCCAGCGGGGTGTGGCGCATCCACGCCTCCACCGTGGGCGGCGGGGACGGGGCGGACAAGACCAGCATCCTGATCCTGAACGACGAGACCGCCCTGCGCAAGATCGAGACCGAGTACAAGGCCAGCCGCCCCGGCTACATGATCTTTTCGGTGGACGGCTACGACGACGTGTTCAGCGATATGCTGGACAGCGAGAGCGCCCGCCTGCTGGAGCGGATCAACCGCACCATCGAGGGGATGATCGCCCGGGGCACCGGCTTTCTGCGCCGGGTGGCCAACGGCCGCTACATCGCCGTGGTGGAGGACCGCCAGCTGGAGCAGTTCGCCCAGCAGGGCTACGACGTGCTGGACAAGATCCGCGCCCTGGAGCCCGGCATCAACCTGTCCATCTCCATCGGCATCGGGCGGCGGGCCCCCACCCTCCACGCGGCCCAGGAGATGGCCGTCCAGGCCCTGGACATGGCCCAGGGCCGCGGCGGCGACCAGGCCGCCGAGATGACCCCCGACGGCTTCACCTTTTACGGCGGCGTCAGCCACGGGGTGGAAAAGCGGAGCAAGGTCCGCAGCCGCATCGTGGCCGAGGCCCTGGTGGAGCTGATCAAGGCCGCCGACCATGTGGTCATCATGGGCCACCGGATGAGCGACCTGGACGCCATCGGCTCGGCGGAGGGGGTGCTGCGCATCTGCAAGATCTGCGATGTGCCCGCCGTCATTGCGGTCAAGCGGGAGGCCACCCTGGCCACCAGCCTCATCAACGCCATCGAGGACGCCGGCCAGGAGGACGATTTCATCGACCCCCGCAGCGCCCTGTCCATCATCACCAAGGAGACCCTGTGCATCGTGGTCGATACATACCAGGTCGGCCAGGTGGAGTGCAAGGAGATCCTGGAAAAGTGCGGCAAGATCGCCGTCATCGACCACCACCGCAAGGGGGTGGGCTATATCGAAAACGCGGTCCTGGTCTGCCACGAGCCCTACGCCTCCTCGGCCAGCGAGCTGGTCACCGAGCTGCTGCAGTATGTGGGCAGCCGGGACGACAAGCCCACCCGCATCGAGGCCGAGGGCCTGCTGTCCGGCATCATGCTGGACACCCGCAACTTCAGCCTGCACACCGGCGTGCGCACCTTTGAGGCCGCCGCGGCCCTGCGCCGCTACGGCGCCGAGACCGAGCGGGCCTGGGCCCTCTTCGACGTCAGCCTGCCGGAATACAACGCCAAGGCCAGCCTTGTGGCCAAAGCCCAGATGTACAAGGGCTGCGCCATCGTCCTGAGCGGGGAGCTGCCCGCCGAGGCCCAGGTGGCCGTCCCCCAGGCGGCCAACGACCTGCTGAGCATCGAAGGGGTGCAGGCCAGCTTTGTGGCGGTGCAGGCCGGCAGCATGGTCAAGATCTCGGCCCGCAGCATGGGCCAGGTGAACGTCCAGGTGGTGATGGAGAGCCTGGGCGGCGGCGGCCACCAGACCATGGCGGCCACCGTCCTCAAGCACACCTCCCTGGAGCAGGCCCGGGTCCGTCTGAGCGCCGCCATCGACGCCTACCGCGCCTCCCAGAAAAAGGGGAACGTGAAGGCATAAGAAAATCCGGGCCGCCCGGACCGAATCTGTATGGGAGGAGCCATCCGCATGAAGCAGTATGATTACCTGATCGTGGGCGCCGGGCTGTTCGGCGCGGTGTTCGCCCACGAGGCACGCAAAGCCGGCAGGCGCTGCCTGGTCATCGACCGGCGCAGCCACATTGCCGGCAACGTCTACACCGAGCCGGTGGAGGGGATCAACGTCCACCGCTACGGCGCGCACATCTTCCACACCAACTCCCGGGAGGTGTGGGCCTATGTGGGGCAGTTTGCCGAGTTCAACCGGTACACCAACAGCCCCATCGCCAACTACCACGGCGAGATCTACAACCTGCCCTTCAATATGAACACCTTCAACCGGATGTGGGGGGTGGTCACCCCGGCCCAGGCCCAGGCCAAGATCGAGGAGCAGCGGGCCGCCGCCGGCATCACCGAGCCCCAAAACCTGGAAGAACAGGCCATCAGCCTGGTGGGCACCGACATCTACGAGAAGCTGGTCAAGGGCTACACCGCCAAGCAGTGGGGCCGCCCCTGCGACCAGCTGCCCGCCTTCATCATCCGGCGGCTGCCGGTCCGCTTCACCTACGACAACAACTACTTCAACGCCCTGTACCAGGGCATCCCCAACGGCGGCTACACCGCCATGGTGGAGCGTATGCTGGAGGGGACCGAGGTCCGCCTGGGGGTGGATTACCTGAAGGAGAAGCCTGCCCTGGACGGGCTGGCCGGGCGGGTGGTCTACACCGGCCCCATCGACGCCTACTTCGGCTACCGGCTGGGGGCGCTGGAATACCGCAGCGTCCGTTTCGAGACCGAGGTGCTGGACACCGGCAACTACCAGGGCAACGCGGTGGTCAACTACACCGACGCCGAGACCCCCTACACCCGCATCATCGAGCACAAGCACTTTGAGTTCGGCGCCCAGCCCAAAACGGTCATCAGCCGGGAGTACAGCGCCGAGTGGAAGGTGGGGGACGAGCCCTACTACCCCGTCAACGACGAGAAGAACGGCGCCCTCTACGCCCGCTACAAGGCCCTGGCCGGGGAGGAGAAGGACGTCCGCTTCGGCGGGCGGCTGGGCGAGTACCGCTACTACGACATGGACAAGGTGATCGAGAGCGCCCTGGCCGCCGCCCGCGAGGAGCTGGGGTAAAACAACCGGGCGCCCCGCCCGGGAAAAACGCCGCCGCCCTTGCCGAAACGGCCGGGATGCGGTATACTAAAAGGAAGAAATGGCCGCAGGCGGCGCAAGCCCCCGGCCGGAAATGAGGTTTCAGCCATGAAGGTTATTTTGAAACAGGATGTCAAAGGGATCGGCAAAAAGGATGAGATCCATGAGGTCTCGGACGGGTACGCCCGCAACTTTCTGCTGCCCCGCAAGCTGGCGGCCGTGGCCGATGCCAGCGCGCTGAACATTGCCCGCAGCAAGGAGGCTGCCGCCGATTTCCATGAGGCGGAGAACCTGGCCGCCGCCCAGGCCCTGGCCGCCAAGATCAACAGCCGCATCGTCACCGTCAAGGCCAAGGGCGGCGCTTCGGGCCGGCTGTTCGGCAAGGTGACCAGCAAGGAGATCGCCGCAGCCCTGTCCGAGGCGGCCGGCGAGACCGTGGACAAGAAAAAGATCGAGCTGGATGTCAAGGACATCCGGGACGCCGGCGTCTTTAACGGCAAGGTCCGGCTGTACCCGGGCGTGGTCGCCAGCTTTAAAGTCAACGTGGAGGTCGAGCAGGCGTAACCCGCCTTTGGCCGCCGCAGCGCTCCCTGCGAAAAAGGGGGCGCTTTTTCGTGAGCTGTGAAAGGGGAGGGAAGTATGCCTGAAAACCGCCGCCGCGCCAGCGGCCGTGAACTGAACCTGGAGAGCATGGGCATCCAGCCGCCCTACAGCATGCAGGCCGAACAGAGCGTGCTGGGCGCGGTGCTGCTCAAGCCGGAGGTCCTGACCGACCTGGTGGAGATCGTCCGGCCCGAGATGTTCTATGCCTCCCAGAACGGCCGCATCTACGCCGAGATGGTCCGCCTGTTTACCGGCGACCAGACCATCGACTTTGTCACCCTGCTGGACGCCGTGGTGTCGGACAACATCTTTGCCAGCCCCGACGAGGCCAAGGTCTACCTCACCGGCCTGGCCGAGACGGTGCCCAGCATCTCCAACGTCAAGGCGTATGCCGAGATCGTCCAGGAAAAATACCTGGTCCGCCAGCTGATGGGGGTGGCCGCCGACATCCTGCAGGACGCCGGCGACGAGCCGGACGCCTCGCTGCTGCTGGAAAACGCCGAGCAGCGCCTGTACGAGATCCGCTCGGGCCGGGACTCCAGCGCCCTGACCCCCCTTTCTTCCAGCATGGTGGAGACCCTGACCAACCTGCAGAAGATCAGCGGCCCCGACGCCGACAAATACAAGGGCATCCCCACCGGGTTCCGCCTGCTGGACACCGTCCTGACCGGCCTGGGCCGGGGGGACCTGATCATCCTGGCGGCCCGGCCGGGCATGGGCAAATCCAGCTTTGCGCTGAACATCGCCACCCGCGTGGCCATGAAGCAGCACATCCCGGTGGCCATCTTCAGCCTGGAAATGACCAAGGAGCAGCTGACCAACCGCATCCTCTCGGCCGAGGCGGGCATCGACAGCCAGGCTTTCCGCACCGGCGCGCTGACCGCCTCCGACTGGGAGTACCTGGCCCTGGCCACCGAAAAGCTCCACGACGCCCCCATCTATATGGACGATACCTCGGCCATCACCATCACCGAGATGAAGGCCAAGATCCGCCGGATCAACCAGGACCCCGGCCGGCCCAACATCGGCCTGATCGTCATCGACTACCTGCAGCTGATGACCTCGGGCCAGCGCAGCGAAAACCGGGTCCAGGAGATCAGCTCCATCACCCGCAACCTCAAGATCATGGCCAAGGAGATGGATGTGCCCATCATCGCCCTGAGCCAGCTTTCCCGCGCGGTGGAAAAACAGGGCAACAACTCCAGCCACCGGCCCCAGCTGTCCGACCTGCGCGACTCGGGCTCCATCGAGCAGGACGCCGACTGCGTGCTGTTCCTGTACCGGGACTCCTACTACGCCAGCCAGCAGCCCGACGGGGCCGATGTGGACGCCGACACCGCCGAGTGCATCGTGGCCAAGAACCGCCACGGCGAGACCAGCACCGTCCCCCTGGGCTGGGACGGCGCCCACACCCGCTTTATGGACGTGGATTTCGGGCACTGAGCCGCGGGCCCGCGGCGCGCCCGACGGGAGGAAGACGACTGCCATGAGACCTGACGACCCTTCTCTTTTGCGGGATACCGAGGCCCGGGTGCTTGCCTGGTGCGAGCAGGCCGGGCTTTTTGCGCATGGGCAGCGGGTGGCCGCCGCCGTCTCGGGCGGGGCGGACAGCATGGCCCTGCTGCGCATCCTGCTGGCCCTGGCCGGGCGGCTGGAGGTGGAGGTATCCGCCTGCCATGTCAACCACAAGCTGCGGGGGGCCGCGGCCGACGCGGACGAAGCCTTCGTCCGGGGGGAATGCGCCCGGCTGGGGGTGCCGCTGCAGGTCTGCCGCGCCGGGGAGGACGGCCTGCCCCTGGCCGGCGGCGGGGAGGCCGGGGCCCGGGCCCTGCGCTATGCCTGCTTTGCGCGGGTGCACGCCGGGGGGATAGACCGCATCGCCACGGCCCATACTGTCACTGACCAGGCGGAAACGCTGCTGTTCCGGCTGGCGCGGGGCACCGGGCTGCACGGGGCGGGGGGCATCCGCCCGGCGCGGGACTTTTACGTCCGGCCGCTGCTGTGCCTGACCCGGGCCGAGGTGGAGGCGTACTGCCGCGCGGCGGGCCAGGGATGGGTCACCGACGGGACCAACCTTTCGGATGCCTACGCCCGCAACCGGCTGCGCCACGACGCCCTGCCGGCCCTCCGGCAGGCCAACGCCGGGGCCGAGCGCAACCTGGCCCGCTTCTGCGAAAAAGCCGCCCGGGCCGGGGCCTACTTTGACCGGGCGGCCGCCGCCCTGCTGGAACAGGCCGCCGCCCAGGCCCCCCGGCCGGGGCCCGGCGTCTGGGCGCTGGACCCCCTGCGCCGGGCCGACCCTCTTGTGAGGGAGGCCGCCGCCCATGCCCTGGTGGCCCCCTGGCGGGACCCCGAAGAACGGTACATCCGCCTGATCTGCCGGATGGTGGAGCGGGGGGCCGGCGCGGTCCAGCTGCGGCCGGGGGTCCGGCTGCGGGCGGGGCAGGGCTGCCTGTGGCGGGAAACGCCGCCGCCCGCCCGGCCTGCGGGGCTGCAGGCCCGGCCTTTCTGCCCGGAAAAATGGACCGAATACCCCCTGGAAGGGGATAAAATCCTCCTTGCCCGGCTGGTCCGGGAGACTTTTCAAGAAAAAACACAGGTCGTTCACAAAAAAGACTTAAAAAATGTAGCGGATTATGCTAGAATAACCATGTTGCATCCTGCCCTCACCCTGCGCACCCGGCTGCCGGGGGATACCTACCGGCCCGCCGGCCGGGGGATCACCAAATCCCTGCGCAAGTGGATGAACGAGCAGGCCATCCCGCCTTCGGAGCGGGACCGCCTGCCTCTGCTGGCGGACGGCAGCGAGGTGATATGGGTCTGCGGCGCAGGCTTTGCGGATGGCCTTGCCCCCCAGGGGGCGGATGGCCTTGCCCTGCACCTGGAGATACTAGCCCGAAAGGGAGAACAGAGAGGACGTTGAGTCATGGATATGCGCGATGACATTCAGACCGTGCTGGTCACGGAAGAACAGCTGCGGGCCAAGGTGGCCGAGCTGGGAGCCCGGATCAGCCGGGACTATGCAGGCAAAGATCTGCTGCTGGTCTCGATCTTAAAGGGCGCGGTGGTGTTTATGGCCGACCTGATGCGGGCGGTGACCATCCCGTGCAGCATCGACTTTATGGTGGTGTCCAGCTACGGCGGCACCAACACCGAGAGCACCGGCCTGGTCAAGATCGTCAAGGACCTGGACGCCGACCTGTCGGGCCGCGAAGTCCTGATCGTGGAGGACGTGCTGGACACCGGGGTCACCCTGTCCAACCTGGTGCCCATGCTCCAGCTGCGGCACCCCAACTCGGTGCGCATCTGCGCCATTTTGGATAAGCCCGCCCGCCGCAAGACCGACATCCGGGCCGATTACACCGGCTTCGAGGTGCCGGACGCCTTTGTGGTGGGCTACGGCCTGGATTACGACGAAAAATACCGCAACCTGCCTTTCGTGGGCGTCCTGAAGCCGGAGGTCTACGGGGGCTGACCCTCCCTCCGGCCGGGCCGGCGCCAGCCTGCCGCCGCCCGTTTTGACAAGATTTGCCGCAGGGTGGGGCTTGCCGCAAAGCGGCTGCCGCCCCCTCTGCGTCGAATTGCTCCGTAGGGGCCCGGCCCGGAAGGCGCCTGCCGCCCGGCCCGGACCGATCCCATTTTTGCAAAGCCAAGAGAGAACTGGAGTTGATCGTTTTTGCAGCAGAAAAGACCGCACCTGAACCCGCTGATCCTGGCCCTTGCGCTGGCCGCTGTGCTGATGATCTGGTCGGTGTTCACCACTTCCAACACCCCCAGCGGCACGACCATGAGCTATTCAACGGTGGTGCATTATTTTGAACATTTGCAGGTGACCGCCTTCACCCTGGACCGCAACACCGGCGTCATCACCATGAACATCAAGGAAGGGGACCTGCCCCTGCCCGAGGGCGCCGGGGAGTCCGCCGCCCAGAGCGGCGGGCTGATGTCGGGGCTGCTGGGGTCCGGCAGCTCTTCGGCCGACGAGGTGCAGGCCAACAGCGACGGCACCGTGACCGTCCGCTACCAGCTGCCCTATGCCGCCCTCTTCATCAACGAGGTGCAGAAGTATATCGACGCCTACGACGCCGCCAACCCCGACGCCCCCATGGAGTATGACTACACCGCCCTGCGGGATACGGTGCCCTGGATGGAGATCTTCTTCTATCTGGCCATGCTGGGCTGCACCGGCTTCATCCTGTTTTCGATGCTGCGGGGCGGCGCCGGCGGCGGCAACGTCATGAACGTGGGCCGCGCCAAAGTCAAGGACGAGTCCGCCAACCAAAAGACCGCCACCTTTGCCGACGTCGCCGGCGAGGACGAGGAAAAAGAAGAGCTGAAAGAGGTCGTCGAGTTCCTCAAGAGCCCCGAAAAGTTCAACTCGCTGGGGGCGCGCATCCCCCACGGCGTGCTGCTGGTGGGCCCTCCGGGCACCGGCAAGACCCTGCTGGCCCGCGCCTGCGCCGGCGAGGCCGGGGTGCCCTTCTACTCCATTTCCGGCTCCGACTTTGTTGAGATGTACGTGGGCGTGGGCGCGTCCCGTGTCCGCGACCTGTTCGACAAGGCCAAAAAGACCATGCCCTGCATCATCTTCATCGACGAGATCGACGCGGTGGGCCGCCAGCGCGGCGCCGGCCTCGGCGGCGGGCATGACGAGCGGGAACAGACCCTCAACCAGCTGCTGGTGGAGATGGACGGCTTCGAGGCCAACGACGGCATCATCGTCATGGCCGCCACCAACCGCGCCGACATCCTGGATAAGGCCCTGCTGCGTCCCGGCCGTTTCGACCGCCAGGTCTATGTGGGCCTGCCCGACGTCAAGGGCCGCGAGGAGATCCTCAAGGTCCACACCCGCAAAAAGCCCCTGGCCCCGGACGTCTCCCTCAAGGTGATCGCCCAGCGGACCGCAGGCTTTGCCGGCGCAGACCTGGAAAACCTGGTCAACGAGGCCGCCCTGCTGGCCGCCCGCCGGGGCCGCAAGGCCATCACCATGGAGGACATCGAAGAGGCCTCCATGAAGGTCATGGCCGGCCCGGAGAAAAAGAGCCGTGTGGTGACCCCCGAGGAGAAAAAGCTGACCGCCTACCACGAGGCGGGCCACGCGGTGGCGGGCTTCTACTGCAAGCACCACCCCCGCGTCCACGAGATCACCATCATCCCCCGCGGCCAGGCCGGCGGCTACACCATGTACCTGCCGGAGAAGGACCGCTCCTACGTCACCAAGGGCGAGATGTTTGAGGACATCGTCTCCAGCCTGGGCGGCCGCGTGGCCGAACAGCTGATCCTGGACGACGTTTCCACCGGCGCGTCCAACGACCTGCAGCAGGCCACCAGCATCGCCCGCCAGATGATCACCCGCTACGGCTTCTCCGAGCGGCTGGGCCCCGTGGTCTACGGCACCTCCCAGGAGGAGACCTTCCTGGGCCGTGACTTCGGCCAGGGCAAGGGCTACAGCGAGACCACCGCCGCCGAGATCGACAGCGAGATCCGCGACATCATCGACGAGGCCTACGAGACCTGCCGGCGCACCCTGACCGAGCACATCGACCAGCTGCACGCGCTGGCCCAGGCCCTGATCGAGCGGGAGAAGCTGAACGAGGCTGAGTTCAACGCCATCATGCGGGGCGAGCACCTGCCCTCCCGCAGGGACAGCGGCGAGCCCGCCCAGCCGGCCGCCCCCGCGGCGCCGGAAGCGCCCGCCGCTGCGCCCGAGACCCCGGCGGAGCCTGCAGCCCCCGCCCCCGGCGACGACGTGCCCGCCGGCCCGGTGGATGTCCCCGCGCTGGACGACGCGGACGGCCCCGCCGCCCCCGAGCAGAAGCCGGACCAGCCGTAAAGCTCCCATTGCCACAGGGAAGGAGTGAGTGTTGTGGAGGAAAGCTTTGATCCCATCGCCCAAACCAGAGCCAATTATTACACCCCGGGCAGCCCGGTCCAGTTCGTCCGGGTCGAGCTGCTCAAGGGCAGCGTCAGCGGCGACCGCGCCGTCTGCCTGACTTTTAAGAATATCTCCCGGGTAAACCTGACCGCCCTGGAGATCCATTTCAAGTGCAAGACCACCGGCGGCGAGATCCTCTGTGAGGACGAGTTCGCCTACCGGGATCTGGACGTCAAGCCCGGCGAGCTGTTCGGGATGGACGACGCCGTCTTTATCACCCAAAAGCCCATCACCAGCGTGGACGTATCCCTTCGCAACGTCTACAACGGCAAGCGGGTGGTCCGGCTGGACACCATCAAGCGGGTCCGGCTGCCGGCCCCCCGCCGCCTGCCCGACGACCTGGCCGCCGCTCTGGAAGAGCGGATGGGCCGCAAAGGGATGCTGTATGCGCCCCAGGTGCTGGACTGCGGCTGGTACTGCGCGTGCGGCGCGTTCCACCCCAAGGAAGAGGACACCGTCTACTGCAGCGAGTGCGGCTCCGACCGCATCCTGCTGCAAAACGCCCTGAACACCCTGATGCAGCCCGAGCAGCCGGCCGAGCCGGAGGACCTGCCCCCCCAGGGCGGGTCCAGCGCCCCGGAAGCTCCCGCCGCCGAACCCACCCGGGTGGCCGGCGCGGCAGAGGAGGGGGGCACCCGCGCCTTTGAACCGGTGCAGCCGCCCCGGCACGAGGCCGGGGCCCGGGCCAGCCAGGAGACGCGGCTGTTCACCCAGCCGCCCGTGGCCCAGCCCGCCGCCCGCCCGGCCCATGCCCGGGCCGAAGAGCAGCCCGACCCGGAGGACGAAGCCGGCGCCACCCGCACCGTCCGCTCCGCCGGCCGGGACCGCTGGGCCGACCAGCCGGTCCGCAGTGCTCGCCCCATCCCCGAGGATGAGGAGGACGAGGAGGACGACCGCGACCCCGTGGCGGAGAACATCATCCGTTGGGTGCCGCCGGTGACGGCGCTGATCTGCGCAGGCATCGCCCTGTACGGGTTTGTGTACTATCAGTTCTTTTTGTAAGTTGTCCCAGAGGGGGAGCGCGTTTTGGCCGCTCCCCCTGTTTTGGGTGAAAGGAGGCCGCAGCCATGCCCGAAGAATATTTGCAGGCCGCTTTTGAGATCAAGGCCTCCTGTGACGAGATCAGCCGGCGCATCCTGCGCTGGCACTGGGAGTCGAAGCCGGGCGGCCATGGCTTTGACGCCCTGCTGGAGCACGTCCGCCGCCGCCAGGAGGAGAGCCCCGCCTACTACGGCCATATGCCCGACGTGGGCCGCAAGACCAGCTGGCAGCAGCTGGACACCACCCTGTGCATGCGGGTCCTGCTGGACCCCGAAAACGACGCCGCCCAGCCGCTGGACCTGCTGGGGAACACGGTCCATCCCGGGGCGGCCCGCCGGGCCTGCAACGCGGTGCGCACCGCCCGCAACGAGGCGGCCCACGCCTCCGACCGGTCGTCGGGCGGGCAGGCGGCCATCCTCTTTGACGAGGCGGTGGAGTGCGTGGAGGACGCCTATGCGGGGACGGCCTTCAGCGAGAAGGAGCTGGCCAAGTATTACCAGCTCTCCCGGGAGTACCTGCGCCGCTGCGGCGTGGGCGGGAAAGAGCCTGCGCCCCCTCCGGACATCCCGCCCGCCGCGCCGGAGGGCCAGGGCGGCCCTGCCCCCGAAGTACATGTCTACCCCACCGGGGCGGCCCGCCAGAAGGCCGCCGCCCGCCGCAAAGCCGGCGGGGCGGAGCCGGCCGAAAGCCCCCGGCAGGGCGCCAAACCGGCCCGCAGCCCGGCCTCGGGCAAGGGGGCCGGTGCGGCAGCACGCCGGCCGGCCGGCAAGGGCAAGGCCGGGGCCAGGGGCAGCCGCAAAAGGGAGCCGGCGGGCAGCCGGGCCGCCCTGATCGCGGCGGCGGCCGCCCTGCTGATCGGCCTGGCGGTGCGGGCCGCGGGCATGGGCCTGCTGCCCTTTTTGTAAAAGAGAGGCTGCCGCCCCGGACAGACGGGGCGCAGGGGACGAGCAAAGCGGGGCGTGTCCAGGACGCGCCCGAAGAAGGAGGAACGCTATGGATACCCGACTGATTTTTCTCGACATCGACGGCACCTTCATCGAGCCGGGCCGGATGGAAGCCCCGGCCAGCGCGGTGGAGGCGGTGCGCGCCGCCCAGGCCAACGGCCACCGGGTCTTTCTCTGCACCGGCCGCAACTACCGGATGACCTCGCCGGTCCTGCGGTACGGCTTCGACGGCTATGTGTGCAGCGCGGGCGGGTATGTGGTCTGCGGGCAGGAGGTGCTGTTCGACTGCCCCATGGACAAAGCCCAGAGCGACGGCGTGCGGGCCATCCTGGAGGCCAACGGGGTGGAGTGCACCCTGGAGGCACGGGACGCCACCTACGGCGGCGCGCAGATGATGGAGCGCCTGTCCGCCTACCAGGCCCGGCAGCCCGGCGGCCTGAACAGCGAGATGGAGCGCTGGCGCCGCGCCTTTGCGGACGGGATGCTGATCCGCCCTCTGGAGGAGTACCAGGGCGAGCCCATCTATAAGATCTGCTACATCGCGCCCGGCCAGAAGGCCCTGGCGCCGGCCCGGGCGGCCTACGAGGACCAGTTCGTCTTTTGCGAGGGGGGCGGCCCGGCCGAGCGGGAGGGCTTTGTCAGCGGCGAGCTCATCAACCGCAAGTTCAACAAGGGGGCGGCCATCCTCCGCATCTGCGCCCATCTGGGGCTGCCCGCGTCGGCCTCCGTCGCCTTTGGGGACAGCGCCAACGACCTGGAAATGGCCGACGTGGCCGGGATCAGCTACTGCATGGCCAACGGCGCGCCGGCCCTCAAGGCCCGCTGCACCCGGGTCTGCCCCGCCGTCAACGACGACGGCATCGCCACCGCATTCCGGGAGCTGGGCCTGATCTGAACGCAGCAAAAAAGAGCCGGCAGAACCGGCTCGCAGCGTGGCGCAAAAGCGACACGCTCCAGGGGGAACCCATTTCTGCGCGCAGTCGCGCGACAGAAATTCCTTCCCCCTGGCTCTCTTGCGCTTAGCCGATTTTCGCGGCGCGCCACGGTGGGCGCTTGCGAAAACCGGAGCGCTGCGCCAGCCGCGCCTTCGCTGCTTCGTCCACTGGACGCGCTTGGC
>DXBJ01000008.1 GCA_019116585.1 Candidatus Faecalibacterium gallistercoris
CGACATGTGCGGATGGACGGGACACATACAGGGAAATTGAGCGCTGAGAGTGTGCGAGCCGCTTTGCGGCGAGTGCGCGGTTCAGCGCTCAATTTTGTCCCCAGGGGGATACCAGGGGGAAGGAATTTCTGCCCTGCGCAGCAGGCAGAAATGGGTCCCCCCTGGAGCGTGGCGCTTCTGCGCCACGCTGGGGCCGCCGGGCTGACCGGCGGCCCTTCTGCGTATCCCCGGCGCGGCTGGCGCGGGCTTGCATTTTTCCGTTCCGGCCGCTATACTTACCTGTAAAAGGAGGGAGCTTCCATGCCCGAACACGATACCCAGCCCGCCGCCCCCACGCCGGAAGAGCGGGAGGCCCAGCTTGCCGCCCGGGAGGCCGCCCTGGCTGCCCGGGAAGCGGAGCTCGCCGCCCGAGAGGCCGAAGCCGCCCAGGACCCCGCCCCCGCAAAAGGCGGCCTGCTGAACAACGGCGACCCCCACTTCAAAAACGAGAAGGAAAAGATCTACGACCACTTCCCCCTCAGCGTCCACCAGATGGACATCCTGATCGGGGTGCTGGTGGCGCTGATCGTGATCTTCGTCTTTTTGGGGGTCAACCAGATCAGCTTTTTCGGCCTGTTTTGATCCGGGCCGCCCCAGCCGCAACATCAAAATGCCGCAGAGCGCTGCGCCCGGCCCAACGGCCCGGCACACGCCCTGCGGCATCTGTGTTGTATACAGTCCGGACCGACGTCCGGGAGGCTTTTTCGTTTGTCAGATCAGGCCCTGCACCAGGATGGCCAGGATCAGGATGGGCAGCACAAACTGCAGGTACCGCTTGAACCACTTGGACTTGGGCAGTTTGATGCCCTCGCCGGCGTTGGCCTCGGCAAAGTACTTGTCGTAGCCCCAGCCCCACTTGCTGACGCAGAACAGCAGGAAGATCAGCGAGCCGATGGGCAGCAGCAGGTTGCTGACCAGGAAGTCCTCGGTGTCCAGGACATTTTTGCCGCCCAGGAAGGTCAGGCCGCTCCAGAGGTTGTAGCCCAGCACACAGGGCACGCTGGCCACCAGGACGATGACCATATTGATGAGGCAGGACTTTTTGCGCTCCCAGCCAAAGCAGTCGCAGCAGATGACCAGGATGTTTTCAAATACCGCGATGACGGTGGTAAAGCTGGCGAAGGTCATGAACACAAAGAACAGGCTGCCCCACAGCCGCCCGCCGGGCATATTGACAAAGACCTCGGTCAGGGTGATGAAGATCAGGGAGGGGCCCTGGTCCGGCTCGATGCCGTAGGCAAAGCAGGCCGGGAAAATGATCATGCCGCTCATCATGGCCACAAAGGTGTCCAGCGCGCAGATGCGGATGGCCTCGCCGGGCAGGGTGTTGTCCCGCTTCATGTAGCTGCCAAAGATCTCCATGGCGGCGATGCCCAGGCTCAGGGTGAAGAAGGACTGGTTCATGGCGGCCATGGCCACGTTGCCGATGCCCACCTCGGCGGCGCGCTCCACGCTGGGCAGCAGGTAGAAGGACACGCCCGACCCCGCGCCGGGCAGCAGGACGCTGTTGACGGCCAGGATCACGATCAGGACCAGCAGGGCGATCATCATCCATTTGCTGATCCGCTCCAGGCCGTTCTGCAGCCCAAAGCTGACCACCGCAAAGCCCGCAATGACGATCACCACCATCCACAGGCCCATCTCGGCGGGGTTGGCCAGCATGGTGTTGAAGGCGTCGGCCGCGTGGCCGGCCCCCAGGTCCACAAACTGGCCGGTGGCAAACTTGGCAAAATAGTCCAGCATCCAGCCGGCCACGGTGGTGTAGTACATCATCAGCAGGTAGCAGCCCGCCATGCAGAACCACCCGTGGATGTGCCATTTGGAGCCCGCCGGCTCCAGCGCCTGATAGCCCTGCACCGCGCTTTTGCGGCTGGCACGGCCCACGGCCAGCTCCATGGTCAGCACCGGCACGCCCATGATGACCAGGAACATCAGGTAGAACAGCACGAACAGGCCGCCGCCGTTCTGCCCCACCAGGAACGGGAAGCGCCACACGTTCCCGATGCCGATCGCACAGCCCGCGCTGACCAGGATGAAGCCCAGCCGCGAGCCAAAGGTTTCACGTTTCATGATTTTCCTCCTAAACAATCTACATACGCCGGTATGAGCGGCCTCTCTATTGTATCCGCCCGGAGGACAGGATGCAAGGGGGAACCCGGCTTTTTACCCTGCGGCGGCAAAAAATCGTTTGATTCGATGCTATCCATCGAAAAAATCGAAGGCCCTGCCATCCGACAGGGCCTTCCCGGTTTCTATTTGCTTCAGGTGCGGACCAGCAGCAGCGCATAGACGGCGCGGCCGTCCGGGCCGTCCTCCACGCTGAGGTAGACCTGGCACGCCATGCCTTCCTTCCGGGCGGCGCTCATCTCCTGCACCGCCGCCGGCAGGGTCGCAGCGTCCGGCCCGGCTGCACCGGGCAGCGTGGGCATCCGCAGGATGCAGCAGACGCCCGCTTCCTCCGAGGCCAGCAGGCTGGGCAGATCGCTGTAGACGGCAGCGTCCACGCCCGCCCGGCGCAAAGACGCTTTCAGGGCCCGCGTCAAGCCGCTCCCGTCCGCCGTCCGCCGGTTCAGAGCCTGATTCAGCGCATCCTGGACCCGCTGGTCGCCGCCGGCTTCCAGGCCGCTTCGGGCCAGGGCATCCTTATAAATGGCGGCCAGCGCTTCCGTTCCGTCCTCCCCCAGAAGGGCGGAGGTCCCAACCCCCGCGGGGTCCTCCACGTCGCTCGGGTCATACAGGCTGCTGCATCCGGTCAGGCAGCCGGCGGCCAGCAGGGCCGACGCAAGCAGGGCGGCACACATGAGATGTTTCAACACAATATCCTCCTTTCAAACCTTGGCAGGTTCCATCAAGTTTAGTTTAACACAGAGTTTAGATAGAATCAACGAATTGTTACACTCTTTTTGTTAACCAAACGTTATATACTTCTTTATACAATAGTTAAAAATTGTACAAAGAGGCTTTTCATGTACGAGTTTGACCTTGGGTTAAAAATCAAATCCTACCGGATCTCCATCAACTTGACGCAGGCCCAGTTCGGCGAGCGGATCGGCGTGTCGGGCGCCGCCGTCTCGTTTTACGAGACCGGCACCCGGACGCCCTCCCACCGCGTCCTGATGCGGATCGCCAACGTGATGGGCGTCTCCATCGACTCTCTGCTGGGCAAAGCGATGTTTGATCCCGTAAGCCCACCGGCCGACAATGCCGTCACTCTGGACATCACCCGCCTCACCGCCGAACAGCGCCGCATCGTGCGGCGGACGGTGGAGTTGTTCGACGCCTACAACCGCCTCCAACAGGAAACCGCCCTGCCCGGCCCCCTGGACGGGGAGGCCGCCGTACAAGAATAGCATCCCGCCGTCCCGGGCATCCTGAACAAAAAAGGAGGCCCGCAGATGGACAAAAAGGACAAGAAAAAGACCAAACACGCCCCGGAGGCAGCCGCAGAGCAGCCCGACGGCGGCAGCGGGGAGACCGAGCGCCGCGCCTTTGCCCAGGAGCAGCTGGAGACCATGGGCACCGTCAGCCTGACCAAAGGGGCCCACGCCATCCACTGTCTGACCGTCATCGGCCAGATCGAGGGGCACGTGGAGGCCCCCCAGGGCCAAAAGACCACCAAATACGAGCACGTCATCCCCCAGCTGGTGGCGGTCCAGGAGGACCCCGCCATCGAGGGGCTGCTGGTGCTGCTGAACACGGTGGGGGGCGACGTGGAAGCCGGGCTGGCCCTGGCCGAGCTGATCGCCGGCATCTCCAAGCCCAGCGCCACGCTGGTGCTGGGGGGCGGGCATTCCATCGGCATCCCCCTGGCGGTCAGCGCACGGCGCAGCTTTATCGTGCCCACCGCCACCATGACCGTCCACCCGGTCCGCCATTCGGGGATGATCTTGGGCGTGCCCCAGACCATGCGCTGGTTCGAGCAGATGCAGGAGCGGATCACCGGCTTTGTGGAGCGCCACAGCCAGATGCCGGCAGGCCGCTTCAACGAGCTGATGCTCCACACCGGCGAGCTGGTCATGGACATGGGCACCGTCCTGGACGGGCGGCGCGCCGTGGAGGAAGGGCTGATCGACCAGCTGGGCGGTCTGTCCGAGGCCATGCGCTGGCTCTACCGCGAGATCGAATCCCAGGCCTGACCGGCCCCTGCGCCCCTGCTTTGGGCAGGGGCATTTTTTGTGCCGGGACGGGGCACTTTGTGAAAGAAACCGCAAAAACATTGACAAGGGTTTGACATTCTTCCGGATTGCTGTATACTAGGAATATAGAGTTAGAGAGCAAAACGTCTCATTCCGGCCAAGATTTCTACATTTTGGGCGCCACTATTCCACAAATCATTGTACATGAGGAGGTCCTGTCATGAATCCGTCCGCTAAGGCTTCGGTGCCGGTCATCCGCCGCCTGCCCAAATACTACCGCTACCTCCGCGCCCTCAAGGACGCGGGCGTTGGCAGCATCTCTTCCCGGGAGCTGGCCGCCCAGATGGGCACCACGGCCTCCCAGGTCCGCCAGGACTTCAACTGCATCGGCAACGTCAACGGCCGGCAGGGCATCGGCTACTCGGTGGATAAGCTGCTGTACATCCTGGAGGGTCTGCTGTTTGGCGGCGGCGACCGCCTGCCCGCCATCCTGATCGGCTGCGGGCGTCTGGGCACCGCGGTGAGCAGCTTCATCGCCAACAACAACAACGGTTTCACCCTGATCGCCGCCTTCGACGTCAAGCCCGAGCTGATGGGCCAGACCATCAGCGGCATCCCCATCCGCCCCCTGGACAGCCTGGAGGACTTCTGCAGCGAGCATCACCCCCAGATGGCGGTCCTCTGCGTGCCCCGCAGCGGGGCCGAGCAGATCAGCGGCCGGCTGGTGGAGCTGGGCATCCGGGGCTACTGGAACTTTTCCCACTACGACCTGTCGGTGCCCTACCCCGACGCGGTGGCGGAAAACGTCCACCTCGGCGACAGCCTGATGAGCCTGGGCTACCGGCTGCGCAACGACTGACCGGGCGCGGCCCCAGAGCAAGATCTCACCCTGTCCGATCCGGCCTGCGCACACCGTCCAGGCCGGATCCCTTTTCGACCGTCCACCCATCGTTTCGAGGCATTGTATGGCAAAGCTTTATTTCCGGTACGGCGCGATGAACAGCGGCAAAAGCACCGCCCTGATGCAGGTCGCGCACAACTACGAAGAACAGGGGATGCGGGTGCTGATCCTGAAACCCCAGGTCGACTCCAAAGGGGGCGGCGAGCTGGTCAGCCGGCTGGGGGTACGGCGGAAAGCCGACCTCCTGATCCGCCCCGGCGACGACGTGTTCCTGGCGGTGGAGGCCGACCGCGCCGCCCACCAGACCCCGCTGGCCTGCGTCCTGTGCGACGAGAGCCAATTCTTCACCCCGGCGCAGGCCGAGCAGCTGTTCATGGTCACCGTCGATCTGGGCATCCCGGTCATCTGCTACGGGCTGCGCAGCGATTTTTCCCTCCAAGGCTTCCCCGGCTCCACCCGCCTGATGGAGCTGGCGCACACCATCGAGGAGATGAAAACCATCTGCACCTGCGGGCGCAAAGCCATCTGCAACGCCCGCAAGGTGGGGGGCAAGTTCGTCTTTGAGGGCGAGCAGGTGGCCATCGACATGGAAAACGACGTCCAATACGTCAGCATGTGCCCCCAGTGCTATTTCCGGGAGCGGCGCGCTTTTTATGCCGCGCGCCGGGAAAAATGACTTCTTATCGCCGGGGCCGGGCCCGGAGGGGCCTGCCTGCCCCGCGCAAATGTTGCCCACACGCGCCGCGCGCGCCGCAGCTGCCTGCCGCGGCGCTTTTCTGTTGCCGGCGGCGGGGCGGGTCCGGGGCCGCCCGGCGGGCCGGAGGCGGACAGGGCCTTGCAAAATCGTTAATATATCAGCAATTTAAAAACTTATTCCGTCACTTTTCCCCAAAATCTGTACAAATCGCTGTTGTGTACAAGTTGCACAACTTTTTGTTGCAAGTTTGGATATTTCGGCAAATGCTCCGAAAGGCTTGTTTTCAGTATGGCAAGATATGCGCGTTTTCGCCTTTCAAACCACAATTTGCGTCTTTCTTTTCGCGCAGTTTTTTGTTGTCATAATTGTATACAAGGGGGGTCAGCGATAGCCCCCTGAGAGTTTTGTGTTTTACAATTAGGAGGAGAAAAAATGAGCAACGCAATTTCCCGTCGTGACTTCCTGAAGGTCACTGGTGCTGTGGGTGCAGCCGGCCTGTTGGCTGCCTGCGGCGGCGGCAGCAGCTCTTCTACTGCAGCCAACTCCGCTCCCGCTTCTGTGGCCGCCCCCTCGGGCGACGCCGTTGAGCTGAGCATCAGCTGGTGGGGCGGCGAGTCCCGCCACGAGGCTTACCAGGCAGCCATCGCCGCCTTCAGCGAGGCCAACTCCAACATCACCGTCAACCCCACCTTCGCCGCATGGTCCGGCTGGGAGGACACCATGTCCACCAAGTTTGCCGGCGGCGTGGCCGAGGACGTCTGCCAGGTCAACTGGAACTGGCTGTACAACTACTCCGGCAATGCCCAGACCTTCCTGGATCTGAACAGCGTCTCCGATTACATCGACTTCTCCCAGTGGGATGAGGCCACCCTGGGCGCCTGCTATGTGGCAAACTCCCAGCAGGCCGTGCCCGTCTCGATGACCGGCCGTATCTTCTACTGGAACATGACCACCTTCAACAAGGCCGGCATCACCGAGGTGCCCAAGACCCTGGACGACCTGATGGCCGCCGGCGCCGCCTTCCAGAGCCAGCTGGGCGATGACTACTATCCCCTGCACCTGGGCGGCTACGACCGTATGATCCTGACCGTCTTCTATCTGGAGTCCATCTACGGCAAGGACTGGGCCGACCCCGCCACCTCCACCCTGAACTACACCGCCGACGAGATCGCCGAGGGCCTGGACTTCATCAAGAGCCTGGTGGACAACCATGTGGTCATGCCTCTGCCCACCTACTACGGCAACAACGGCTCCACCGCCGCCAACCAGTCCAACGAGTGGATCACCGGTAAGATCGCCGGCATCTTCGAGTGGGATTCCTCCGCTGCCAAGTACCAGGATTCCCTGGACGAGGAGAACCGCCCCGGCTTCACCGTCGGCGAGGAGATCAAGTTCGGCGATTACAACGGCGGCTTCACCAAGGTGTCCATGGGCCTGGCCATCACCCAGACCTGCCAGCACCCCGCCGAGGCTGCCATGCTGATCAACTTCCTGCTGAACGAGGAAGAGGGTGCCTCCATCATGGGCTCTGAGTGCGGCATCCCCGCCTCCAAGTCCGGCCTGGCCGCCGCCGAGGCTGCCGGCGCCATCGACGAGCTGGTGGCCGAGGCCAACGGCAAGGTCATGGCGTTCAACGCCTTCCAGCTGGACCCCCTGTTCGAGGACGACACCCTGAAGGCCGACGGCACCGGCGTCTACCAGGAAGTCTTTGACACCATCGACTACGACGGCGTATCCGGCGCCGATGTGGTGGACATCCTGCTGGACGGCATGGAAGGCGTGGGCTACACCATCAACGCTTAATCGGTTTTTGCAAGGCTCCTTTTGCCGAAAGGCAGCTGTGTTGTAAAAGCGCCAACGGGAGGGGCGCCTGTATCCCTCAAGATCCGGGTGCTCCTCTTTTTCCGGCGCAAATTTAGGCTTTTTGCCCTATAGTTTTGCGCTAAAGCATCCATTTTACAGCACCATGCTGCATTTTGAAGTTATATCACACTATAAAAAGGAGGAATCCCCTGATGAAAGCAAACAATGCGCCTGCGGTCGGGCGCACGCCGTTTCAGAAGTGGTGCGACAAGTACCAGGGTCTGTTTTACCTGATCCCCTGGATCATCGGCTTTGTCGTTTTCAAAGCGATCCCCTTCGGTCAGTCGCTGTTCTACAGCTTTACTGACATGAACTTCTTCAACGGCATCAGCGAATACGGCCTGATGAACTACATCGACGCCTTCACCACCAGCCGGATCACCAAGGCGCTGATCACCACCTTCCAGTATTCGTTCATCACCGTGCCCCTGAAGCTGATCTTCGCGCTGTTCATCGCCTACATCCTGAACTTCAACATCAAGTTCGTCAACCTGTTCCGCACGGCTTACTACATCCCGTCCATCCTGGGCGGCTCGGTGGCCATCGCCGTGCTGTGGCGCGCCGTCTTCCGTGACGACGGCCTGATCAACACCCTGATCAAGATGATCACCTTCGGCGCTTTCGACGGCCCGTCCTGGCTGTCCGACCCCAACTACGCCCTGTGGGTCATCTGCCTGCTGCGTATCTGGCAGTTCGGCTCGGCCATGGTGCTGTTCCTGGCTGCCCTGAAGGGCGTGCCCGCCGACCTGTACGAGGCCGCCACCATCGACGGCGCAGGCAAGTGGCGTCAGTTCTTCTCCATCACCGTCCCCATGATCACCCCCATCATCTTCTACAACCTGGTCACCCAGATCTGCCAGGCGTTCCAGGAGTTCAACGGCCCCTACATCATCACCAACGGCGGCCCGCGCAATGCCACCACCCTGATCTCCCTGCTGGTCTACCAGTACGCTTTCCAGCAGAACGAAATGGGCATGGCCTCCGCTCTGGCCTGGATCATGTTCGTCATCGTCTGCGTGCTGACGATCATCGCCTTCACCAGCCAGAAGAAGTGGGTCTACTACTCGGATGAAAGGTAAGGTGAACTAGTATGGGAATGAAAGCTGCGCACCGCGTCGCCACCTTTTTCAAGTATTTCGTCCTGATCCTGGTGGGCCTGATCATGATCTATCCCCTGCTGTGGATGGTCAGCGCCACCTTTAAGGACAACAGCGAGATCTTCGCAGGCATCAGCCTGTGGATCAAGAACCCCACCCTGGAAGGCTACCGCAACGCCCTGAACGACTTCGGCGGCTCCATCAACATCATCCAGGCCATGATCAACACCTACAGCTACGTGATCCCCAAGGTCATCTTCACGGTGGTCTCGTCCTGCATCGCGGCTTATGGTTTCGGCCGTTTCGATTTCCCCGGTCGCAAGATCATGTTCAGCGTCATGCTGGCCACCCTGTTCCTGCCCCAGGTCGTTCTGAACGTGCCTCAGTTCCTGCTGTACAACAGCTTTGGCTGGATCAACAGCCCCTTCTACCTGGCCATCTGGGTCCACACCGCTTTTGCGACCGAGACCTACTTTGTCTACCAGCTGATCCAGTTCATGCGCAACGTCCCCCGCGATCTGGACGAGGCTGCCTCCATCGACGGCTGCAACTCGTTCCAGACCCTGTACAAAGTCATTGTCCCCATGCTGCTGCCCGCGCTGGTGTCCTGCGCGCTGTTCCAGTTCATGTGGAGCTGCAACGACTTCATGGGCCCGCTGCTTTACGTCTCCACCCCCGCCAAGTACCCCATGTCCCTCTTCGTCAAGCTGTCGATGGACGGTGATACCGGCTTCGCGTGGAACCGTATCCTGGCTTTGTCCCTGATCTCCATCCTGCCGCAGCTGATCGTTTTCTTCTGTGCACAGGACCAGTTCGTCGAGGGCATCTCGGCCGGCGCAGTCAAGGGCTGATGCTCTTTGCCTGAGCGGCGCCCCGGCGTCCCACGGAAAAAGATCCCCTGTGCCTTGGACCGGCACAGGGGATTTTTTGCGGCAGCGTTATTCTTTGCCGCCCCGGTGGGCTTTGCGGTACTGCATGGGGCTGACCCCCACCTGCTCGTGGAACACCCGCCGGAAATGGGCGGTGGTGGAAAAGCCCGTCTCCTCGGCCACGTCGTTGATGCCGAGGTCGGTGCTCTCCAGCAGGCGGCGGGCCGCCTCGATCCGCCGCACGTTGATAAAGTCCACGATGGACTGCCCGGTCACCCGCCGGAACAGCCGGCTGAGGTAGTAGGGCGACAGATAGAACTGGGCCGCCACGCTGCTGAGGTTCAGCTTCTGGTTGTAGTTGGCCATCAGGTAGGCGCAGATCTTTTCGATGGTCTCGTTGCGGGGCTGGGGCGCGCTGCCGCCCTCGGCGGCGGCCTCCTTGCCCACGTAGTGCATCAGCAAAGACAGGTACAGCCGGCCGGGGCAGTCCGGCTCCTGCCAGGCCCCGGCGGCCAGCTCCAGCAGGGTGTGGATGCGGCTGGACCACACCGGGTCCCCCAGCAGCACCAGCGGGCCCTTGCTGCCGTCCAGCAGGCGGGCTTTCTGCACTTCGGTCATCATCTCCAGCGGGAAACGGCAGCCCAGCAGCTCGGCGGGCCAGCCCCCCGCCGGCTCGAAATCGCAGTCCCGCCGGCCCAGCAGCAGCACGCTGCCGGGGCCTGCGCCCACCCCGCTGTCGGGGCCCTGGCTCCAGTGCAGCATCCCGCTGCCGCTCAGCACCATGAACAGGCAGCCCTCCCCGCTGCCGGCGCTCAGCAGCCGGGCGGGGCCTGTCAGCTGCAGGGTCTCCACCCTCAGCTTGCTGTCCTGGCCGCTCTTTTTGCTCCCTGCGTCGTTTTTCACGACGGTCCCCCCTTTTCCGTTTTCTTTCATCATAACACATTCCCACCACGCGAAACAATAGCGAGAGGATGATTTTTCATGAAGCTGACTTTGATCCGTGCCATGACCCGCAGCGCCGCCTTTGAGCTGGAAAACGGCCTGTGCTTCCGCCCGGCCGAGCCCTTCGCCGTCCTGCTGGACGGCAAAGAGGTCTACGCCGCCTGCAGCACCAACGTCTTTTCGGTCTATTCGCTGCTGCCGGGCCATGCCTACACCCTGACCGTCCGGGCCGGCGGCGAAGAGCTGACCCTCGATTTCATCACCCGGACCGAGACCTTTTTTGTGGATGCGTCCCGTTACGGGCTGGTGGGGGACGGCGTCACCGACAACACCGCCAAGCTGCAGGCCGCCCTGTCCACCTGCCCGCCGGGGGGCACCGTCTATCTGCCCGCCGGCCGCTACCGCTCGGCCAGCCTGTTTTTGAAGAGCCACACCACCCTCTACCTGGAAAAAGGCGCGGTGATCCTGGGCGACAACGACCGCACCCATTACCCCATCCTGCCCGGCGTCCTGCCCTGTGAAAACGAGGTGGATGAATACTACCTCACCGGCTGGGAGGGCAACCCCCTGGACAGCCTGGCCGGCCTCATCAACATCACCCAGGCCGAGGATGTCACCATCACCGGCGAAGGCGAGATCGACGCCGACGCCCAGCACGGCGACTGGTGGCAGGACGTCAAAAAAAAGAAGATCGCCTGGCGGCCCCGCACCGTCTCCATCACCGACAGCCGCTATGTGGTGCTGCACGGGGTGACGGTCAAAAACAGCTATTCCTGGACCATCCACCCCATGTTCTCCACCGGGCTGGACCTGCTGGACTTCAAGATCCGCAACCCCTACGACGCCCCCAACACCGACGGCATCGACCCCGAAAGCTGCGTCAACACCCGGATCATCGGCGCGGACATCCATGTGGGCGACGACTGCATCGCCATGAAAGCCAGCAAGGTCTTTTTGGGCATGAAGCTGAAAAAGAGCTGCAAAAACACCATCATCCGCAACTGCCTGCTGGACAAGGGCCACGGGGGCATCGTCATCGGCAGCGAGATGTCGGGCGGCGTCAAGGATATGGTGGTGACCCAGTGCCTGATGGACCACACCGACCGGGGCCTGCGGGTCAAGACCCGCCGCGGCCGGGGCAAGACCGCCGTCATCGACGGGCTGGTGTTCCGCAATGTGGAGATGCAGGGCGTGAAAGCCCCCTTCGTCATCAATATGTTCTATTTCTGCGACCCCGACGGCCACAGCGACTATGTCCAGTGCCGCCAGGCCATGCCGGTGGACGACTACACCCCCCGGCTGGGCAGCCTGACCATGGAGGACATCCGTGCCACCAGCGCCCAGTATGCCGGGTGCTATTTCGACGGCCTGCCCGAGATGCCCATCGGCGAAGTGGTGATGAAGGACGTCCGCATCGCCTTCGACCCCGACGCCCAGGCCGGCCAGGCCGCCATGGCTGACGGCCGCCCCCTGGTCAAAAAACTGGCCATTTACGCTGAAAACGTCCAGAAGATCGAGCTGCACAACGTCCGGATCGAAGGCTACGAGGGCGAGCGGCTCCAGTTTGCCAATGTCGGCAGTTTTGAGGAGGATTGACACACCATGACACACCAGGAAATTCTGACCATGCTGGGCGAGTACGTGGACTACCTGATCGCCCATTCCAGCGCCGAGGCCCCCATGTGGAACATCGAAAAGGTGCGCAGCGGCCAGCCCAACAAGTGGAACTACATCGACGGGTGCATGATCACCGCCTGCCTGAGCCTGTACCACACCACCGGCGACCGGAAGTACCTGGATTTTTCCAAGGACTTCATCGACTGGTTCGTCCAGCCCGACGGCAGCATCAAGACCTACGACCCCGAGGAGTACAACCTGGACAACGTCAACCAGGGCAAAAACCTGTTCATCCTCTACGACATCTTTGGGGACGAAAAATACCGCAAGGCCATCGACGTCATCGACAGCCAGCTGAAGGGCCAGCCCCGCACCAAGGAGGGCAACTTCTGGCACAAAAAGATCTATCCCTGGCAGGTCTGGCTGGACGGCGCCTACATGGCCCAGCCCTTCTATATGGAGTACGAGACCCGCTTCAACAAGATGGGCGGCTGCATCGACAGCTACCATCAGTTCATGAACATTCAGAAGTATATGCGCGACCCCAAAACCGGCCTGTACTACCACGGCTATGACGAGAGCCGCCAGATGTACTGGGCCGACCCCGTCACCGGGTGCAGCCCCAACTTCTGGCTGCGGGCCATGGGCTGGTTCATGGTGGCCATGGTGGACGTGCTGGAGCGGATGGACGAGCAGCTGTACAACGAGTACCGCGCCATCCAGGCCATGCTAAAGCAGACCATCGAGGACATCCACAAGTACCAGGACGAGGCGACCGGCATGTTCTGGCAGGTGATCGACCACGGCGGCGAGGAGGGCAACTACCTCGAGACCAGCGGCACCGCCCTGTTTGCCTACGCGGTGCTCAAGGGGGTGCGGCTGGGCCTGCTGCCGGCACGGATGCGCGCCTGGGCCGAAAAAGCCTTCTACGGCGTCTGCGACAAGTACCTGTCCAAGAACCCGGACGGCAGCCTGCAGCTGGACGGCATCTGCCTGGTGGCGGGCCTGGGCGGCCCCCAGCACCGGGACGGCAGCCTGGCCTACTACTACAGCGAGCCGGTGGTCTGCAACGACGCCAAGGGCGTCGGGCCGCTGGTGCTGGCCTACACCGAAATGATCGCGGAGTAACCCCCGCATAAAAAAGCCCCTGCTGTTCGTGAATGGACAGCAGGGGCTTGTCATTTGCGGGCAGATATGCTATCGTATCGTTGGATACTGTCGATTTGGCGGCAGCGGTGCGTTCCCCTCTCTTTCTACTTCGTGTTGTTTGCAGGGGGCGCTTCTTTGCCCCCTGTCTCTTATTTTGGTAAGAAAGGGGGGCTTGTCATGGTCACACTTTCCGAGCTTATCCAGGTTGGGATCCTGGTCGTCGGCGTGATCGAATTGGTCCTCCATCTCATCGAGCTGGACAGGCACCATCGGCAATAAAAAAGAAGTAACCGCTCTATGCTCCCCAGCTGACGGTTACTTCTTGTAACTAGAGGGGGGAACCACCGTTCAAACCGGCAGTACCCTTCTTCTATGCTTATTATATCCTATATCCTGCGGATTGTCAATCAAAAGCCCCTGCCTCTTTCCTGAAACCACGGAAAAGGCAGGGGCTTTGCTCTATCTCGATTTTTGCCTTGATTTTTTGCAGGTTTGGGCGTCCCTCAGTCCATGCGGAACTGGATGACCGGCATTACCGGGCGGGCGGACACCACCTCGGGGGCCTCGGGCACATCGGCGGCGGCAGGGGTAGCCTGCACCACATCAGACGGAGCGGGGGCCTCAGGGGCTTCCGGCGCTTCAGGGCTTTCTGGGGCGCTGGGAGCTTCAGGGGCGGCGTTTTCTTCCGAATCGGTCCTGTCCAGCCCGCTGTAGGCCGAGCCGCTGTGGCTCGAATCTTCGTCCAGCCAGCAATAGACCTGTTCCGCCATTTGTTCCGCGGTCCAGTTCATCTGGACCGCGTCCCGCAGGCTGATGCTCATTTTGACCGTTTCTTCTGCGTTCACCCACTCGAACTCGATCTTCTCGGGCATCGGGCCCCACTGGGCCGCCACCTGCTTTACAGCGTCGCGCAGCAGGGCGCAGTCCTTCGCAAAGTCGGCAGTTCGATCGTAAGGCCCATACAGGTCAATCCCAAGCGACAGGAATACGCCAGGCTGGTTCAGCTCGGCAAGGCTCTGCGGCTGCACGCCATATCCCGTATCCATATAGGTATGAACCGAAAACAGCTGGATCTTCGTATCCTGCAGCGATCCATACAGAGCCTGCTCGTATTCGTCTTTGAGGCTCTCGGTCTGGATGCGCCGTTCGGGGGACACCTGCTCCCAGAACAGGGGCAGCAACGTCAGGCAGAAGGCTCCGCCCATCAGCACCAGGCAGCCGAACACGGCCAGGAAATCGTATTTCCACCGGCCGGGGTGAGCGGCGCACCAGATCACCTCCACCCCCAGGGCCACCAGGGCCAGGGGCGCGCCCACCTTGGCCACCAGCAGCCAGTTGAAGCCGGGGGCAAAGTAGTACAGCAGGAAGCACACGCCCACGGCTATCAGGCACAGGCCCAGGGTGATGCTGCCCACCCGGCGCACCGGCTTTTCCTCTTTGGGAGGCGCGGCGGCGGGGCGCTTGGGGTCGGTTTTGGGGGGCGCCGGCGGGGCGGCCTGGGGACCCGGGGCCGCGCCGGCGGTCTTTTTATCATTGTTCATGTCCGTCATGGCGTTCTTCCTCCTCTGCGTCCTCCCCGCCAAAGTCCAGCTGGCCGGGCAGCTGCTCAAAGGGCTCGAAAGGGTCGTCGGCGGGGTCCTGTTTTTTCTGCTGGGGACCGCGCACCAGCCACGCGCCCAGGGCGATCAGGGCCAGGCAGACCAGGACGGTGGGCACCTGGTCCATGATGTTGTAGATCACCCGGATGATCCAGTTGTTTTCACTGTTCCAGTACAGCTCCCGCAGGAAGTCCATCACCAGCTCGTCGTAGAGGGTGTACAGGCCCACCGCCACCAGCACCCAGCCGAACAGCTTGTGCCGGGTCTTGAGCAGGCGCTCCAGGCTGACGTCGTACCCCAGGTGGAACAGATAGTCGTCCTCGGGGGCGGTGCCGGCCAGCAGCTGGCCCCGCAGGTTGAAGGTGTCGAAAAAGCTGTACATCCACACCACGCAGCACACCGCGAAGGCAAAGCCCACCAGCGGGTAAAACAGCGAACCCAGCGCAATGGCCGCCGCGCAGACCATCACCAGGGACAGCCCCCGCTTCATATATCCCTGATACATCTCCCCTGCGCCCGGGATAAAGGCAAAACAGAAGGTAAGGAACCCGTTCTTTTTCATGGTAGCACTCTCCCATCAATCGGTATCGGCGCCGCCCTGGGCGGCAAAGCCGTTCAAAAAGCCGCTGACGGCCTGTTGGGCCTTTTGGACCACGCCGGCCTTTTGGCCGGGGCGGGGCGGCGTCTCATAATCGGACTGGGGCACCGTGGCCGAAGCCGGCGGCGCGATCTGCTCGGGCACATAGGTCTCCAGCGCGGAGGCGTTCCGGTCCAGGATCAGGGTCAGGCTGCCGCTGCGCCAGATGCTCAGCGCCAGCACCGCCGCCACCGAGGCCACCGCCACCCGGCCATAGACGCTGGTCATCAGGTGGACCCAGACGGCGCGGCCCAGAGGACGGCTCAGGTCCCGGGGCGGCGCCACCAGCTTGTCACCGGTCAGGAGGGCCGTATAGCGGTCCAGGCATTTGGTGCAATAACTCAGGTGCTCGGCTGCTTCCAGCCGGCCCAGCTCATCCAGGCGGCCTTCCACCAGGGCCTGCAGCCCCTCGTCGGTCAGGCAGCCGTCCTCCCTAAACAGTTCCATCCTCGGTCCTCCTTTCCTGTTCGCGTTCCTGTTCGATCTGCGCCCGCAGCATTTTTTTGGCCCGCCACAGCTGGGCGTTCAGGGTCTTTTCGGGCCGGCGGCAGAGGCGGGCGGCCTCCGCCGGGGTGTACCCCTCCAGCAGGCACAGCCGGCAGGGGGTCTTGTAGGGCTCCCGCAGGGCCAGGATCTTCTGCTGCAGCGCCTCCTGCCCCAGGTCGGCCAGGGCCCGGGCCTCGGGGCCCTGGTCCTGCGGCGCGCCGGCCAGGGCCAGCACCTCGTCGCCGGGGGTACTCATCTTGCGGGCCCAGCCGCTGCGCAGGTGGTCTTTGGCTTTGTTGGCCGCGATGCGGGCCAGCCACTGTTTTTCGCTGCCGGCCGGGCAGCGGTCGGCCGCCCGCCATGCCGCGAGGAACGCTTCCTGCGCCAGGTCCTGGGCTGTGTCCGCATCCTGCACCAGCTGGTAGCAGACCGTATAGACAAGCCCCTGGTACTCCCGCACCATGGATGTAAATTCCTGTGTCGTCATACCACCTGGCCCCGCACCCCCCTCCTGTTGATGTTGTGAACGGCCCGTTCTGTCTACTAATACGAAGCAGGGGCCGTGTTTTCCTCAACTTTTTGAAAAAATTTTTTGCGCCGAAAAAAACGCCCCGAGAATCCACCTCAGAGCGTCGTTTTATGTATCCTTATTCCTGATAGGGCAGGGCGGGGCCCATCTCCGCCGTGGACAGGACCTTGACCCCCTCCCGCCGGCAGACGGCGCAGATGGCGTCGGTGAGGCCGGCGCGGCCCAGCTTATCCTGGATGCAGAGGATCAGCTGGCCGTGGAGGCTGGCCACCTCGTACCCCACCGACGCGCCGTCCGGCGGCACCCAGACCTGAAAGTCCCGGATGTAGTCGAGCAGGGCGGGCGGATAGCCCCGGTCGGGGTCCAGAGGGTCGCCCAGGTAGCTGATCCAGAAGTCGGCCGGGAAGTTGCCCATGGCCTCCCCCATGCTGAACACCCGCCGTTTGATCTTGAGGGGGGCTTTCAGGGCGTCCACCCGGACCACCCAGTTCATCATCTTGGCCATCTGGCCCAGCTGGACTTCCGGCACCAGGTTGCCCTTCAGGTCGGCGTCGATGGCGGGGACGATGTCCGCCAGCCGGACGTCGGGCCCGGCGTCCACCCCATAGCGGAAGGAGGCGACGCAGTTGTAAAAGGCGTCGGGCACCCCCAGGGTGCGGCGGGTGTCGGTGGAGTAGCAGTATTCCACCCGCTCCCGGCCCAGCAGGGGCTGCATCGCCAGGCTGAGCAGGCCCAGCAGGGCGCTGACCGGCTTGACCCCGCTGGCCACCGCCACATCCACCAGGCTTTGCTTGTCCAGCCGGACCATGGAGCGGCTCAGCCGCCCGGCCTCGGGCTGGACCGGCTCAACGGCCGGCAGGCTCTCCTGGCCGGCGGTGGGGTCCAGGGCCACCAGGGCCTGCATATCGTAGGCCGGGGCCGACGCCATGGCCGGGCAGGCGAACCCGGCGCCATACCGGCGGTTGCAGTATTCCATCAAGATGCGGGTCAAAAAGCGGGCCATCCCGTGTCCGTCCGCCAGGAAATGGAACCAGTCGAAAAAGACGGTGTCCCCCTCGCAGGAGACGTTGAACAGATAGCCGTCCGTCTCCTCGGGCATGGCCCTGAGCTCGCTGCCCAGGCGGACGGTGAAGGGGCGGTCGTTCTCCACGAGATATACATCCCGTTTTTCCCGCACCAGTTTCATCTTGAAGTAATCGGCGGCGTCCAGGGCGGCGTCCACCGCCTGCTGCAGCAGGGCGGGGTCCACCGGGTCTTTCAAGAGGTACTGGTAGCGGCAGTAGATGTGTTTCTCCCGGTAAAAGTACATGGCCCCCTGGGGGAGAAACTCGCTGTAGCGGGTCGGCGTCTCGGTCATGGATCAGCCCACCCGTGCGCTCAGGTAATCAGCCAGGTCGCTGATGGTGACAAAGCTGCGCAGCTCTTTTTCGGGGATTCGGATGCCGAAGGTCTCCTCCAGGTCGGCCACGATGGTCAGGATCTCCATCGAGGACAGGTCCAGATCGTCCATCAGGACGCTGTTCTCGGTCACCTCGTCGGGGCTGATCTCCGCGACATCCTCCAGGATGCCCACGATCTGTGCAATGATCTCAGTACGGCTCATAACAATTGCTTCCTTTCGGTAATATTCGATGTTTTCTATACAAGGCGGCCCTTATAGTATATCCCAAGGGGCCGCACCCATATGCGTTATTTCCGCTGCAGCTTGCCCGCGGCGTTGCGGGGCAGCGGCCCCTCCGCCAGGTGGACCGCCGCGATCCGCTTGTACAGGGGCAGGGTGCGGTTCAGCTCGGTGACATAGGCCTGCACGGCGGCCTGTTTGTCCCCGGCGCCGCCCTCGCCGCACCAGACCAGCGCGCCGATCTTGCCGTTCTCTTCCCGGACCAGGCTCTCGGTGACCTCGGGGCACTGGTTCAGTTTGGCCTCCAGCTCCTCGGGGCTGACGTTCTCGCCGCTGCCCAGGATGATGACGTTCTTTTTGCGGCCGGTGAGGAAGATGTACCCCCGTTCGTCGATGCGGGCCAGGTCGCCGGTGTGCAGCCAGCCCTCGGCGTCCAGCACCTCGGCGGTGCCCTCCGGGTCCTTGTAATAGCCCATCATCACCGAGTCGCCCCGGATGCACAGCTCGCCGTTGTCCAGCTTGTATTCCCGCTTGGGGTCCCGCAGGCCCACCGAGTGGATGTCGGCCAGGTCCTGGGAGTTGTTCCAGGCGCCGTCCCCCACCGACTCGGTCAGGCCGTACATTTGGCAGATGAAGAAACCCGCCCCGATCAGGTCGGACATGGTGTCGGCATCCATGGAGGCCGCGCCGCAGGTCAGCACCTTGAGGCTGCCCAGGCGGTCCCGCCGGCCGCGGAGCACATCCCGGTGGATGGTCTGCAGCAGCACCGGCACCACCGCCATGACCTCGCTGTCCATAGCGGCCAGGTCGCGGTAGAAATACTTCAGGTCGTTGCACAGGTTGATGGTGTTGCCCATGATGGCCCAGGAGATGGAGCTGGTCAGGGCCGCCACATGGAACATGGGCAGCACCGAGAAGGAGCGGAACTTGCTGGTGTCCCAGCCGGTCTGCCTTTCGATGTCCTCAAAGGGCAGGCAGTAAAAGTCCATGGGGGCGAACAGGTTGCGGTGGCTGATCATGACCCCCTTGCTGCGGCCGGTGGTGCCCGAGGTGAACAGGATCACCGACAGCGCGTCCCGGTCGGCACACTCGGCGCAGGGGTCGCTCCAGGCGGAGGTCTTGTAGCCGTCCACCGGCAGCAGCCTGCCGCCGTAGGCGGCGGTCAGGGCGGGCTCCCGCCCGGCAAACTCGCCGTCGTGCAGGATGTAGGCCGGCTCCACCAGGTCCAGCTCATACTGGATCTCGTCCCAGTTCTTTTGCAGGTTGAGGGGCACCAGCACCGCGCCGGTCAAAAGGACCGAGAACATATTGACCAGAAAATCGTAGCCGTTGCGGGCCAGCAGGCAGACCTTCTTGCCCCGGATGTCCGGGTCGCGGTGGAGCAGCAGCCCCGCCGCCCGACGGATGTCCTGGGCGTACTGCCCGTACCGGATGCTGACCACCCCGCCCTTTGCCTCGTCGTAATACTGAATGGCGACCTTGCCGGCATAATTCGCCTCCATGTTGTTGACCAGCTGATAGACTGTCGAGATCATCGTTCTCATCCTCCTGTCTTGTGAGGGGCGCATGATAGGCCCCTGTTGGATCGTATTCATTATATAGGAACACAAATGCCTTTGCAACCAAAAAACGCGCCGCCGGGCTGCGGCGCAGCTACCTGTATTACAGGTGCTATCAACAGGATACCACGCACCCGCCCGGCTGTCAATGCCCGGGGCGGGATTTTTGCGGCGCACACTCCCCCCTGTTTTTGCATACGATGCACCAGCACGGCAAAACAGGCCCCCGCCCGCCCAAAAGCGCCCCTCTTTTGCAACAGGCCGGACGCTTTGGCAGCGCGGGCCGGCGGACAGATGCAAATGTTCCCAAATGCTTGGATACGACGGGATTTATGCTAAACTAAATTCCGTCAGGCCCCCGGCCGGCGCAAAATGCCGATTCAAATTGACAGCCGGGTGAAAAAGCATTATACTAGATTTGAACAAATCTTTGTGCAAACCAAAGGCACGATGTGTATAACCTGCCAATCCTTCCTTTTTCGCCGGGCCTGCTGGAAGGAATTTTTGATTTCTGCGAGGAGGACCCTTCGATGAAAGGAACCAAAGCGCGCACGGTCAACACTCTTGGGATGTTCGACCTGTTCAAGGGCATAGGCATGGCCACCGTCATCTTTGTGCATACGGCCGAATCCTATTCCATCGATCTGGGCGGCGGCCTGTCCGTCACAAGTTTTCTTCTGTTCATCTACCGGGAGGCGCTGATGTCCGCCTTCTACATAGCCAGCGGGTACGGTTTCCGCAAGCGGTCGGTGGGCAAATGCGTCCAGCAGCAGCTGCGGGGCATCCTGCCGCCCTTCCTGTACACGGCGCTGGCTACGGCGGGGCTGCATCTGTTTTTGCACCACCACTTCTTCGGCTCGTGGGAGGTGGCCGTCGCCGAAAGCGAGAAGGTCCTGGCGGGCTTTCTGCTGGGGCTGCCCCACACCTCCGACTATTTCGGGATGAACATCTTCTCCTGCGGGCCCATGTGGTACCTGCTGACCATGGCCGTAGGCTGGATCATCCTGGACATCCTGTTCAATGCCTTTCCCGAGCGGTACATACCCTGCGCGGTGGCCGTCACGGCCATCCTGGGCTGGGGCACCTGCCTTGTGTGGGAGCTGCCCTTCTGCCTGTCCCAGGGCATGACGGTGGTGCCCTACCTCTATCTGGGCCACATCATGAAAAAGCGCCGCTGGCTGGAGCAGCCCCGGCTGCCCTGGCTTTTCCCGGCGGCGGCGGTCTGCATGGCGGTGTCGGCGGTGGGGTCCATCCTGTCCGGAGCCACCGACAACATGTCCATGGGCGAGTGGACCCTGGGCCCCGGGGGCATCTTCGTCAACGGCGTCATCGGCCTGTGGATCATCACCCTCTTTGTCCGGCTGGGCAGCCGCTGTGAAAACGCCCTGACCCACTTCCTGGACGGGGTGGGCCGCCGGTCCCTCCACATTTTCTGCCTCCACACCGTGGAGCTGATCGCGGTGCCCTGGTACCTGTTTGCGGCCCAGTTTGCGGCAAACCCCATTGTGGGGCTGCTGGCCCAGTATCTGCTGCGGTGCTCCTTCATCGCGGCCGGGTGCCTCCTGCTGGAGCTGCGCAAGCGGGTCGCCTCGCCCCGCACCCGGAAAGCCCGGCTGGCGCGCCGGCAGGAGCGGGTGCAGCGGTACGTCGCCCGCCACTGAAAACACATCCATCTTCTTCTGCGGCAGGGTCCGCCCCGCCGCAGAAATTTTTGTTCCTCTGCGGCTTCCAGAATCTTCCAAAAGACCCGGTTCTCAATTTCTGACGGCAAAACGGATTCCCGGGCCCCGCGCCCGGGCAGACTAAGGATATGAGGTGAAGAATCATGCCCCCTGCAACCAAACCGACCCCCGACCAGCGGATCGCCGAGCTGGAACAGCAGCTCGCCCTGTCCGACCAGGGCGTGTCCAAGCTGGCCCAGCGCTGCCTTGCGCTGGAGCAGCAGCTCGCCGTGCTGGAAAAGCACGAGACCTACGACAACATGACCCTGTTCCGCCTGACGCTGTACCTGGACTGCGGCCTGGGCTTTTCCGAGCAGGACACCCTGCCCGCGCCGGTGTCGGCCTACTCGGCCAACAACCACACCGTCTCGGCCATCTTCGAGCTGCCGCGGGAGGTGCAGGCCATCCGCATCGACCCCGGGGAGCTGCCCTGCTATATCACGGGGCTGGCTTTGTCGGACGAGCGTCTGGAGGCCGTGCCCAACGGGGCCCTGGTCCTGGACGGGGACAAGACCCTGTTTTTGAACTTTGACCCCCAGTTCTATGTGGGCTGCCCCGAGCGGCTGCCCGCCGGGACCAAACTGGCGGTCTCCTACACCTACTACCCCCTCCAGACGGGCGCCGACGACACCGTTTTTCACGCCATGCGCCGGGGCATCGAGCTGGTGCAGGCCCGGGCCGCCGCCGCCGCTGCCGCCGCCGACGAACAGCGGGCCCTGGCCCAGAATTACGGCGAGCAGCTGGCCGGCCAGGAGCGCCGGGCCCTCCACCTGGAAGAACAGCTGGAAGCCGCCATCACCGAAAAAGAGCATTTCCGCATCAGCTACGAGGCGGTGCTGTCCAGCGCCTGCTGGAAGCTGACCGCCCCCATCCGCGCGCTGTTTGGGCGGAACAAATAAGCCGAGGTACGCCATGTATTCCACTTACAGTCAATTCCAGCAGTTCCAGCTGTCCACCCAGCCCTACCAGGACACCCAGCGCACCTGGCTGGCGGTCTATGCGCCGGGGCGCTGTGCCAGCCTGGCCGCCAGCCTGGAGCTGCAGCTCCACCGCAAATTCCAGCTGACCCAGTCCCTGGACGGCCTGCCCCAGGGGGTGGACGGGGTGGTGGTGGCCGCCGAGGACGCCGAGTGCCTCAGCACCACCCTCTCCTATTTTGCAGCCGCTTTGCAGAGCGGGGCGGACCTTGCCTTCTGCGACGCGGTGTTCGGCTTCGAGGGGGACACGGTGGTCTACCGGGCTGCCGGCCGCCCCGAGGGATGCCGGTGCGCCGTCCTTTCCCGGGCGCTGCTGGAGCGCTGCCGCGCCAGGGCCAAAGACCCCGACTGCCCCGCCGCCCTGCTGGAGCTGGCCTTCCGGCTGGCCGGGCAGCCGGTGCACATCTCTCAGGCCCTGCTGCGCTACCGCCGCCCGCCCTGCGCCGAGGACCTGTTCTCCCCCCGGGGCAAACGGGCCCTGCTGCTCAGCCATGTGCTGGACATGACCGGCGCCCCCATCGTGCTGGTCAGCGCGGTGCCGGTGCTGCGCCGGATGGGCTATGAGGTGGCCGTCCTGGGCCCGGGGGACGGGGGTTCCCTCTCCCTTTTTGTGGAGGCCGGGGCCACCGCCGTCACCCACCCCGACTGCGTCAGCTCCTCCGCCTTGTGGGGGCTGGCCACCGCCGCCGACCTGGTCATCGCCAACACCATCGTGGAGGTCAAGGCCATCCGCGCCCTGAGCGGCGGCCCGGTGCCGGTGCTGTGGTGGCTCCACGACGCCTTTGTGGGGTACGGGTACCTGTCCCACCTGATCCCCCGGGAGCTGGGGCCCAACATCCGGGTCTGCGCCGTGGGCAGCCACGCCACCGCCGCCATGCACGCCCACCGCCCCGGCTTCGAGATCGGGCAGCTGATCTACGGCCTGCCCGACTACGCCCAGGACACCTTTGAGCCCTACGACACCGGCTACGCCGGCGGCCTGCCCCTCTTTGTCAGCGTGGGGGCCTTCGAGTCCCGCAAGGGGCAGGACATCCTGGTGGACGCCATCCGGCTCCTGCCCGGCGAGGTCCGCTCCCGGGCGGCCTTCCTCTTTGTGGGCAAGGGGGCGGACAAGCGCCTGCTGGCCCAGGTGCAGCAGCTGGCCGCCGATTATCCCCAAAACGTCTTTTATGTCAGCCGGCTGACCCGGGACGAGATCAAGTCCCTGATGCAGCAGTGCACCTGCACCGTCTGCAGCTCCCGGGACGACCCCATGCCCACCTTTGTCACCGAGGGGCTGATCTTCGGCAAGCCGGGCATCGTCTCGGAGCACACCGGCACCGCCGGCCTTATCACCGAGGGGGTGGACGGCTTTGTCTATCACGGGGACAGCCCCGCCGCCCTGGCCGAGGCCATGACCAAGCTGATCGCCCACCCGGGGCTGGCCGCCCGGATGGCCCCGGCCTGCCGGGCCCTCTACGAGCGGTACTATTCCAAGCAGTCCTTTGCCGACACCCTCCAGGCCCAGGTGGAGGCCCTCCTGCAGCAGGTGCAGCCCGCGCCGGACGTCTCCTGACCCTCCCGGGCCGGTTTGATCCCACAGTAAACAAAAAGACGGGCGCCCGGGTGGTCAAGCCGGGCGGCCCGTCTTTTGCTCTGCCGTTCGAGGCGCGGGCGGCGCAAACCAAACCTGCCCGCAGGCCTCACAGAAATGGAGATAAAAGAGAGAATGGAATGGAGGAGTTCTCGTATCGCTGAAATCGCCCCTGCCCCTTGTTGCAGGGAGGACTTCTGCTGTGGTACGCCTGGTTAGAATCAACTAACCTCGGCGCACCCATAGCATACCATACTTGTAGGTTGCTGTCAAGCCCTATCTGCAAAAAATTTTCCGCCTTGCCTTTCCGCCCAATCCCCCGGGCGCCGGCAGGGCCCTTTTGTGCATTGTACCAACCTTTTTTCTTTGTGACAGGATTACAGGTTTTGCCTCTTGATTTTTCCTATTTTCATGGTATGCTATATAAGGCCGGGACGGGTGGGCAGACCCCCGCTCCCGCCAGGCAGCAGCACGCTGCCCGAAGGGGCTGTCCGGTGGTCAGCGCCCTTTCTCTTATTCAAAACAGTTAGGTATAACTAACAATTCGCCCGATCTGATCTCGATACAAGGAGGTAACCAATGAAGGAGTATACCCAGTGGGAAGGCTTTGAGGGCCGTATCTGGAAGGAAGAAGTCAACGTCCGCGACTTTATCCAGAAAAACTACACCCCCTATGCGGGGGACGAAAGCTTCCTGGCCGGCCCCACCGAAGCCACCAACAAGCTCTGGGGCGCCCTGCAGAAGCTGCAGAAGGAAGAGCGCGCCAAAGGCGGCGTGCTGGACATGGAGACCGAAGTGGTCAGCGGCCTGACCTCGTACGGCCCCGGCTACATCGACGAAGATCTCAAGGACCTTGAGCAGATCGTCGGCCTGCAGACCGACAAGCCCCTCAAGCGGGCCTTTATGCCCTACGGCGGCATCAAAATGGCCGAGCAGGCCTGCACCACCTACGGCTACCAGCCCAGCGCTGAGCTGCACAAGATCTTTACCGAATATACCCGCACCCACAACCAGGCCGTCTTTGACGCCTACACCCCCGAGATGAAGCGGGCCCGCCACAGCCACATCATCACCGGCCTGCCCGACACCTACGGCCGCGGCCGTATCGTGGGCGACTACCGCCGGGTGGCCCTGTACGGCATCGACTACCTGATCGAGTCCAAGAAGAACGACCTGGCCAACTGCGGCGACGGCACCATGACCGACGACGTCATCCGCCTGCGGGAGGAGATCGCCCGCCAGATCAGCGCCCTCAAGGGGATGAAGGAGATGGCCGCCATCTACGGCTACGACATCTCCCAGCCGGCCCGCAACGCCAAGGAGGCCGTCCAGTGGCTGTACTTCGGCTATCTGGCCGCCATCAAGACCCAGAACGGCGCCGCCATGAGCGTGGGCCGCATCTCCACCTTCCTGGACATCTACATCCAGCGCGACCTGGCCGCGGGCGTCCTGACCGAGACCCAGGCCCAGGAGCTGATCGACCACCTGGTCATGAAGTTCCGCATGGTCAAGTTTGCCCGCATCCCCAGCTACAACCAGCTGTTCTCCGGCGACCCGGTGTGGGCCACCCTGGAGGTGGGCGGCATCGGGATGGACGGCCGCAGCATGGTCACCAGGACCTGCTACCGCTTCCTCCACACCCTGGAGAACATGGGCCCCGCCCCTGAGCCCAACCTGACCGTCCTCTACTCCTCGGCCCTGCCCGAGGCCTTCAAGAAGTACGCCGCCAAGGTCTCCATCGCCACCAGCTCGGTGCAGTACGAGAACGACGACGTGATGAAGCCGGTCTGGGGCGACGACTATTCCATCTGCTGCTGCGTGTCCGCCACCCAGACCGGCAAGGAGATGCAGTTCTTCGGCGCACGGGCCAACCTGGCCAAGTGCCTGCTGTACGCCATCAACGGCGGCGTGGACGAAAAGAATCACGAGCAGGTGGGCCCGGGCTACGCCCCCATCACCAGCGAGTACCTGACCTACGACGAGGTGCTGCCCAAGTACGTCCAGATGCTGGACTGGCTGGCCGGCCTGTACGTCAACGTGCTGAACCTGATCCAGTATATGCACGACAAATACTACTATGAGGAAGCCGAGATGGCCCTCATCGACACCGACGTCCGCCGCACCTTTGCCACCGGCATCGCAGGCTTCTCCCACGTGATCGACTCCCTCAGCGCCATCAAGTACGCCAAGGTCAAGGCCATCCGGGACGACAGCGGCCTGGCCGTGGATTTTGCCATCGAGGGCGACTTCCCCAAGTACGGCAACGACGACGACCGCGCCGACGACATCGGCGTGTGGCTGCTGCGCACCTTCCTGGAGATGATCAAGAAGCGCCATACCTACCGCAACTCGGAGGCCACCACCTCCATCCTGACCATCACCTCCAACGTGGTGTATGGCAAGTACACCGGCGCCCTGCCCGACGGGCGCAAGGCCTACACTCCCTTTGCCCCCGGCGCCAACCCCAGCTACGGTGCTGAGCAGAACGGCCTGCTGGCCTCTCTGAACTCGGTGGCCAAGCTGCCCTATCACTGGGCGCTGGACGGCATCTCCAACACCCAGACCATCAACCCCGACGCCCTGGGCCACAGCGAGGGCGAGCGGGTGGAAAACCTGGTCCAGGTCATGGACGGCTACTTCGACCAGGGCGCCCACCACCTGAACGTCAACGTCTTTGGCAAGGAAAAGCTGATCGACGCCATGGAGCACCCCGAAAAGGAAGAGTACGCCAACTTCACCATCCGCGTTTCCGGCTACGCGGTCAAGTTCATCGACCTGACCCGCGAGCAGCAGCTGGACGTCATCAGCCGCACCTGCCATGGCCGCCTGTGATCCCCGCCCGGAAGGGCTGGTCCACTCGCTGGAGAGCTTCGGCTCGGTCGATGGGCCGGGGGTCCGGTTCGTGGTGTTCCTGCAGGGATGCAACCTGCGCTGCCGCTACTGCCACAACCCCGAGACCTGGGCCTGCGGCTGCGGCCAGCCCTGGACGGCGGACAAGCTGTTCGCCCACGTCTGGCGCTACCGCAACTACTGGGGCAAAAAGGGCGGCATCACGGTCAGCGGCGGCGAGCCCCTGCTCCAGCTGCCTTTCCTGACCGAGTTTTTCCGCCTGGCCCACCAGAAAAAGGTCCACACCGCCCTTGACACGGCCGGCGAACCCTTCCGCCCCGACGACCCGGCCTACCTGGCCGCCTTCGACCAGCTGATGCAGTACACCAGCCTGGTGATCCTGGACCTGAAGGAGATCGACCCCGAAAAGCACCGCCGGCTCACCGGCAGATCGAACGAGAACATCCTCGCCATGGCCCGGCATGTGGCGGAACTGGGCGTCCCCCTCTGGATCCGGCACGTCCTGGTGCCCGGCCTGACCGACGACGAGGACGGCCTGCGCCGGACCGGCGCCTTCATCGCCAGCCTGCCCACCGTCCAGCGTGTGGAGGTGCTGCCCTACCACACCCTGGGCCTGTTCAAATGGCAGAAGCTGGGCATCCCCTACTCCCTGGCGGACGCCGTCCCCCCCACCGACGAACAAGTCCGCCGCGCCGAGGAGCTGCTGATGGTGGACCGGTACCCCGGATGATTTTCAACGCAAAGGCCCAGAGTCTGTGCAAAACAGGCTCTGGGCTTTTTTGGCGTCTGCGGCTTGTTTTTTCTAGCCGCCTATGGTATTTTATAGGTGGGTGTTGTCGATAAACGGCAAGCGGTGTGTCTTCCCCTGGCTCATACCGGGGCGGAAGGCACTTCTTTGGGCCCTCCGTTCTGCGGAAGGGGGGCTGGCTTATGGTAACATACTCTGACTCCATTCAGTTGGGTCTGCTGATCGTCGCCATCATTGGCCTCGTCCTCAAGATCATTGAGATGGACCGGAACCACAGGCGATAAAAAAGAAGTAACCGCCTAAGCTTCCCAGGCACGCGGTTACTTCTTTGACCAAGCCAGGGGAGACCACCGTTTGTCCGGCAGCACCCTTCCTATTGGTAGTATAACGCACATTCGCTAATTTGTCAACCGCAATCCGCCCGGTTTTATCTGCCAAGGAGGCCACGCCATGCCCAGCTCCAACGAAAAAGTGTACGCCATGTCTTTTGCCAAAATCTACCCGCTGCTGGTGAACAAGGCCGTCAAAAAGGGCCGCACCGCCGCTGAGGTGGACCAGGTCACCAGCTGGCTGACCGGCTACACCCCCGAGCAGATCGCCGCGGCGGCTGCTTCGGACCTCGCCTATGGGGACTTTTTCCGCCAGGCCCCCGCCCTGAACCCCGCCCGCACCCTGGTCACAGGGGTGGTCTGCGGCGTGCGGGTGGAGAACATCGAGGATCCCCTGATGCAGGACATCCGCCGCCTGGACAAGCTGGTGGACGAGCTGGCCAAAGGCAAACCCATGGAGAAAATTCTCCGCAAGCCGTAAAGGGGGCGCAACACGATGGACTTCGATACCCTGCATTTTTTCGAGCTGCAAAAGCACCCCGACGCTGTCCCCCTCTACGAGGCGCTGGAAGCGCGCATCCGGACCGAGGTCCCGGACGTCCGCATCAAGGTGCAGAAAAGCCAGATCACCTTTTACAACAGCCACCTGTTCGCCTGCGTGTCCTATGTCCGGGTGCGGAAAAAGGCCCAGCTGCCCCCCTGCTACATCGTGGTGACGGTGGGCCTGGCCCGCAAGGTGGACAGCCCCCGCATCGCCGTGGCCACCGAGCCCTACCCCGGCCGCTGGACCCACCACATCGTGGTGGCCGGCCCGGAGGAGATCGACGACGAGCTGATGGGCTGGGTCAAAGAGGCCGCCGCCTTTGCGGCCGCCAAGTAAAGCAAAGTCAAAAAGGCGCGCCTTCGCGGCACGCCTTTTTGCTTTTCGATATGCTTTTTAACCAAACAATTTCTTTTTGTTGTGCATGTGCACCGACAGCACCAGGCCCACGCAGATATACAGCATAAGCACCGAACTGCCGCCCGCCGAGTAAAACGGCAGGGTCACGCCGATGACCGGCAGCAGCCGCAGGTTCATCCCCACGTTGACGGCGATCTGGGCCAGCAGCGCGCCGCCCACCCCCGCACAGATGAAGCTGCCCAGCATATCCTCGCTGCGGCCGCCCACCGCAAAGGTGCGGATGACCAGGGCGATCAGCACCCCCAGCACCACCATACAGCCCACAAAGCCCAAGGCGTTGCCCACCCAGCTGAAGATGAAGTCGTTGTGGGCGTTGGGCACGCTGTAGTATTCCCCGCTGAACATCCCGTTGCCGAAGATGCCTCCCGCGCCCAGGGCCACCTCGCCCCGGTCCTGCTGGTAGACGATGTTGCGCCACACATCTTCGCTGGGGGCCCAGCCGGTGGCGTTCTCGGGGTCGATGACCGCCAGGATGCGGTACCACTGATAGCTCTTGCCGATGCTGTCGCTCAGGAACAGGAAGGCCGCCGACACCGCCGCAATGGCCGCCGACAGGGCCGCCACGATATACTTCCAGCTCAGCCCGGCGGTGAACATCATGCAGCAGCCAATGATGCCGTAGATGATGGCGGTGCCGTCGTCGCCCTGGATGTGGATCAGCAGGATCGGCGCCATCAGGTGCGCCAGCAGCTTGGCCAGCTCCCGGGGCTCGTTGATCCGGCTGCGGACATTGTTCAGGTGCATGGCAAAGGTCAGGATAAAGCTGATCTTGGCCAGCTCGGTGGGCTGGAAGGTGAAGCCTCCCAGCCGGTACCAGGAATAGTTGTCGGTGTCGCCGGCATTGTAGCCGATGGTCAGCGGCCCCAAAGCCAGGTTGTGGATGAACAGGGTAGGCAGCACCAGCCCCCAGGTGAACGCCACATGGAAGGGCCACACCTTGACCAGGCTGCGGTAGTCCACCGTGGACAGCAGCAGGGCGATGAGCACCCCCGCCCCCGAGGCTCCCGCCTGGACCAGCGCCCGGCGGTAATCCCCGATGCCGGTGATCTGGCCGGTGATCTCGTCCACCGCAAAGCCGCCGCCCTGCTCCGCTGCCCAGGAAGCCAGCATCAGCACGGCCATGGCGCTGCTGAACAGGCACAGCAGCAAATAGACCTTGTCGGTCCGTTTCGCATACACTCGAACGGTTTCGAGCACAAAAGCACCACCTTTCTTGTGCGCACACCAGGGCGCGCGCCAGGGGCCCGGAGCGGCTTTCCCTCCCGCCCCGCGCCAAAGGGCCCCCGGAAGCGTCCCGCCCGTAGGCGCCGGAAAGCCGGGACGTTTTTCATGGACTGAGTATACCGCATTTTGTCCCCCGGTGCAAGCCGCGGGGCGGGGCCAATCTGTGACAGGTTTGAAAAAAGAAGGTAAAACGAAACTTCGATTCTTGACAAAGGGGGCCCGGCCTTCTACAATGGGGGCAGGAGGGCCGGAACTGCCGGCCCCCCGACGATCAGGAGGTAAACCATGAATCAGAACCATTCCCCGCTTTTCCGGCGCACCCTCTGCGCCGTTTGCGCTTTTGCCTTTTTGCTGACCCTGGCCGGCCCTGCCGCCTATGCCGCCGGCGAGGCCGCCCCCGCCGCCACCGAACTGACCCGGGCCCAGGCCGCCGCCATGGCCCAGGCCGACGCCGCCATGAGCGAGCTGCTGGACAGCAGCAGCTACGCGGCCATGTCGGTGGACCAGCGGCAGGCCGCCGCCCAGGCCCAGCTGGACCAGCTGGCCAGCCAGGGCCTGGTCCAGTCCGGCTCCATCCGCTACGATGAGGAGAACGGGATGCTCTCCTTCACCTACGACTGCGGCGTGCTGGGCGGGGTACTGCTCACCGGCTGGGAGGAGGAGCCCTTTGTGGACCTGCCCCTGGAGATGCCCGCCGGGCTGCCCGGCCCCCTGGACGCCCAGAACGACGTCCGCCCCCTGGGCAACGCCATCATCTACTACGCCTTTGACGACACCGTCAACTCGTCCCGGTACCCCAGCTACCTCACCATGCAGGAAGCCTGGAACGGCTGGGGCCTTTCCACCACCCTGGACACCGACGTCACGGTGGCCGACCTGCGCCATATGGACGACTACGACCTGTGCATCCTCAGCACCCACGGGGCCTACTACACCTACACCACCGGCTGGCTGTTCAAGCAGGTGCGCACCGCCCCGGTGCTGCTGCTGCGGGAGGAATCCTCCTTCTGGGACGACCTGCGCTACGGCTTCGACCTGCTGACCCACCGGGTCATCAAGGTGAACGGCAACTACTGTGTCACGCCGGACTTCTTCTCCGCGGCTTACCGGGACGGCCAGCTGGAGGGCACCATGGTCTTTTCCGAGACCTGCGAGTTCTTCGGCGGCAGCAACATCCTGGATCTGTCCATGTCCAACGCCCTGCTGGATGCCGGCGCCCGGACGGTGGTGGGCTTTGTGAACAACGTCTACGCCGTCTACTCCCGCAATATGCTGTGGGGCACCGTCAACCAGCTCATCATGGGCCAGAACATCCTGCAGGCGGTGGACGCCGCCGCCGCCACCTACGGCCCCGACGACATCTACTGGTACCTGTCCCAGGGCGGCACCAAACCCCACCGCTACGCGGCCTTTGCCCTGGTCCACGGGGACGACACCGCCACCCTCTACACCCTGGACCAAAGCGCGGCGGCGTAACGATTGCACTTTTCCCTGTTTTATACTATACTTAATGCGGCAGGGCTGTTCCCCTGCCGCATTTTGCGTTGTTTTGAGGTATTACCATGGCTGAATTCATCACCCGCTCTCCCGAGCAGACCGCCGCGCTGGGCCGCCGCCTGGCCCAGGTGCTGCCGGGCGGGGCGCTCATTGCCTTTACCGGCGGGCTGGGGGCCGGCAAGACCGCCTTCTGCCGGGGCCTGGCCGAAGGGCTGGGCTGCACCGACCCGGTCAGCAGCCCCACCTTTGCCATCGTCAACTATTACCGCGGGCCCCGGCCCATGGCCCACTTTGACCTGTACCGCATCCACACCGAAAACGACCTAGCCGCCGCCGGCTTCTACGACTATCTGGACCAGGGGGCGGTGGTGGCCGCCGAGTGGAGCGAGAACTTTGCCGCCCTGCTGGCCCAGGAGGACCCCATCCGGGTGGACATCCAGATCCTGGACCAGACCAGCCGCAAGATCACCATCGAGGGGGTGCAGCTATGAACATCCTGGCCGTAGATACCGCGGGCAAGACCGCCGGCGTGGCCCTGATGCAGGACGGCCGCCTTTTGTACGAGGTGTATTTCGACGGCGGGCTGACCCACAGCGAGACCCTGCTGCCCCTGATCGACACCTGCCTCAAGCTGTGCGGGCTGACCTGCGCCGACATCGACCTGTTCGGCGTCAACGCCGGGCCCGGCAGCTTTACCGGACTGCGGATCGGGCTGGCGGCGGTCAAGGGGCTGGCCTTCCCCCGCAATACGCCCTGCGCGCCGGTCTCCACCCTGGAGGCCCTGGCCGCCGGCCATGTGGGCCAGGGGACCGTCCTCTGCGCCCTGGACGCCCGGCGGGGGCAGGTCTACTCCGCCGCCTTCGACCTGGCCACCCACGCCCGCCTGCTGGAGGACGACGCCCGCGCCGCCGGCAGCCTGGCAGATTTTGTAAAAAACTGCAAAAAGCCCCTCTTTTTTGTTGGTGACGGGGCTTATCTGTGTTATAATATCTACAGTGAGGCAGAAGGCGTGCTGCCGGTGCCCCCCGCCCTGCGGGGCGGGCGGGCCGCCGGGGTCGCGCTGGCCGCCCAGCGGATGGCCGGGGCGGGGCTTGCCGTCCCGCCCGAAGCCCTGCTGCCCGACTATCACCGGCTGAGCCAGGCCGAGCGGGAGCGTGCCGCCCGCCTGGCCGCCGGCCAAAACGAAAAAAGTGAGTGAGGTATCTCCATGGCAAAACCCATCGCGCTGGCCGCCGACCACGGCGGCTTTGAACTGAAAGAGGCTGTCCGCGCCCATCTGGACGAGGCCGGCATCCCCTACATCGACTTTGGCACCCACAGCGCCGACAGCGTGGATTATCCCGACATGGCCGTCCCCGCCTGCGACGCCGTCGTGGCGGGCCAGTGCAGCAAGGCCCTGCTGTTCTGCGGCACCGGCGTGGGCATCAGCATGGCCGCCAATAAGATCAAGGGCATCCGCGCCTGCTGCTGCTCGGACAGCTTCAGCTGCGAGTACACCCGCCGCCACAACGACGCCAACGCCCTGTGCATGGGCGGCCGCGTGGTGGGCCCCGGCCTTGCCTGCCAGCTGGTGGACCTGTTCCTGGCCACCCCCTTCGAGGGCGGCCGCCACGAGCGCCGCATCGAAAAACTGATGGCGCTGGAAAACCGCTGAACTTCGACCCCTATTCAAAACCTTCAAAGGAGCGTGTTGTTATGAACCCCATGATCGTTGAGCACCCCCTGCTGCAGCACAAGATCAGCCTGCTGCGCAACAAGCAGACCGGCACCAAGGAATTCCGTGACCTGGTCAGCGAGATCGCCACCCTGCTGTGCTACGAGGCCACCCGCGACCTGCCCCTGGAAGAAGTCCAGATCGAGACCCCCATCTGCATGGCCAAGACCAAGGTGCTGGCCGGCCGCAAGCTGGCCCTGGTGCCCATCCTGCGGGCGGGCATGGGGATGCTGGACGGCATGCTGAGCCTGATCCCCGCCGCCAAGGTGGGCTTCATCGGCCTGTACCGCAACGAGGAGACCCTGCAGCCGGTGGAGTATTTCTGCAAGCTGCCCTCCGACATCGACGAGCGGGACGTGCTGGTCCTGGACCCCATGCTGGCCACCGGCGGCAGCGCCGTGGACGCCATCACCCTGATCAAAAAGCGCGGCGCCAAGCATATCAAGTTCATCGGCCTGATCGGCGCGCCCGAGGGGGTCGAGGCCCTGCGCACCGCCCACCCCGACGTCCAGATCTACCTGGGCGCTCTGGATGAGTGCCTGGACCAGAAGGGCTACATCGTCCCCGGCCTGGGCGACGCCGGCGACCGCATCTACGGCACCAAATGATCCCCGCCCGTATCTGAACAAAAACAAAGCTGCCCCTTCATCCGCCGTTTGGGATCGGATGAAGGGGCAGCTTTTGCGTTTTGCATATAAAGGGCGGTGCGCCGTCAGCGGCCCCGGCCGCCTCCGCCGCCATGGCTGGAGCCGCCGCCCATGCCGCCGAAGCCGCCCCCGCCAAAGCCTCCGCCGCCGAAACCGCCTCCGCCGAATCCGCCAAACCCGCCGCCATAGGGGCCTCTCGGGCCTCTGGGCGGGCGCGGGGGACGGGGCGGCGGCGGACCGGGCCGGGGAGGCCGGGGCCCTCTGGGCGGCCGGGGACCGCGGGGGCCCCCGAAATTGCTGCCCAGGCACCAGCCCAGGCAGAAGGGGAAGGCATTGCCCAGAACATTGCCGAATACCAAAATCAGCATCACCACCGCCAGAACGGCCACCAGGACGAACACGCCTAGGTTCATGCCGCCGCTGGGGGCGGGGCCGGCGGGCTGGCCGCTGGTCAGGTCCACCCCGTACACACCGGCCACCGCGCTGGCCACCGCATCGGCGCAGGTCCGGACGGCGGCGTCGTAATCCTTCGCCGCAAAGTCGTCCTCCATGGTCTGGGACAGGGTGCTGGCCTGCCGGTCGATGGTGGTGTTGCGGAAGCCGTCCCCGTAGGTCAGATAGTAGTCGCCGTCGGCATACAGGGGCGACTCCATCACCAGCAGGATCAGGATGCCGTTGTTCTCGCTGGCGCTGCCCACCCCCCAGGTGTTAAAAGCCTGGGTGGCGTATTCCTCGGTGGAGGCGTTGCCGGTGTACTGGACCGTCAGCACCCCGATCTGGGCGCCGGAGCAGTTGGCCTCCAGCAGGCCGTTCAGCTGCTCCATGTAGGCGGTGGTATCCTCCGAGAGGACATTTGCGTCGTCCACCACGCACTGGTCCGCCGGCAGGGCGGGCAGGGCGACGGCGCCCCAGGCCGGAGCGGCCAGCCCCACCGCCGCTGCGGCAGCCACCGCGCAGGCGGACAGCCGTTTCAGGATGGTTTTCATCCAAACACCTCCACTTCCTCGATCCCAAACAGCCCTTTGAGCACACTGGCCCAGGGGCCGCCGGTGTCGTTCTGGTAGGCGGTGACCGCCTCGTTGTAATGCAGGCTGCCCAGGATGGTGCCTGCGCTGTTGAACTGTCCGTACTGCTGGCCCACCGCCCCCATGTTCAGGGGGTCGTCGGCCAGGGCCTGCATCTCGCCGTAGAGCATATCAATGGCGGTGCCCAGCGCTTCGTTGGCCCGGTACATCTCGGACATCCCGGCGCCGCCGCCGGCCAGGGCCTCCTGGCAGGCGGTAAATCCGTCCAGGGCCGCCTGGGCCGCCGTCACCGCGCCGGCCTCCGCCCCCAGGCCGGGGGTGTTGAGGGCGGTGGTGATGACGTTGGCGGCGGTGTTGGCCCGCAGGGTCAGCTCCTCGTTCAGGTTGTAGCCGTTGTCGCCCGGCGCGCCTACGGTGTACCAGCCGGCGGCCTCGTTGGCGCGGGCCTGCAGCTTGACCCCGCCGATGCCCACGACCCCTGCCGCCAGCACCGCCGCCGCCAGCGCAAAGGCCAGCACCCGGCTGCGCAGCGCCGCCGGCAGGGCCTTTTCCAGCCCGGCCAGCTTCTGCTGCAAGGGCGTCAGCACCCTGGCCCCGCTTTCTGGCTCTGCCGCCCGGTAGCTGGTGCTGTCAAAGCCGCCCTGCTGCTTGTTCCGTTCAAATTCTGCCTGTGCCATATCAGCCGCGGATCTCCATCATCTTTTGTTTCAGCTCGTCCTCGATGCGGGTCAGCTCCTGCTCGGCAGCCTGCCGCTTGGCCCGGCCCTCGGACTGGATCTTGTTCAGCTCGTCCAGGGTCTCGATCAGGCTCTTGTTGGTCTGCTGCAAAGTCTCGATGTCCACCACGCCCCGCTGGCTCTCCCGGGCCGTCTCGATGGTGCCCATCTTGAGGGCCTCGGCGTTCTTTTTCAGCAGGTCGTTGGTCATGTTGGTGACCGCGCGCTCGGCCTCCATCGCCTGCTGGCTGTGGGCCAGGCCCAGGGCCAGCACCATCTGGTTTTTCCACAGGGGGATGGTGTTGACGATGGTGGACTGGATCTTTTCGGCCATCATGCTGTTGTTGTTCTGCAGCAGGCGGATCTGGGGGCCCATCTGCAGGCTGATGTTCCGGGTCAGTTCCAGGTCATAGAGCTTTTTCTCAAACCGCTCGCACTGGTCGGCCAGGTCCCGGGCCGCCTGGGCGTCCTCGGGCAGGCCGCTGCGCTTGGCCTTGTCCATGGCCTGCTGCAGCTCGCCGGCGCGGACGTCGGCCAGCTTCTTCTTGCCGGCCAGGATATACATGGACAGCTCCTTGAAGTAGGCCATGTTCAGCTGGTACATCTTGTCCAGCATGGCGATGTCCTTGAGCAGCTGCACCTGATGGTTTTCCAGCATGGCCTGGATGTTTTCCACATTGGTCTCGGCCTTGTTGTACTTGGTCTTGAGGTTGTCCAGCTGGTTCTGCTTTTTCTTGAAGAAGCCGAACAGGCCCTTTTCTTCCTCGGCGGCGTCAAAGTTTTTCAGCTCGCCGATCAGGTCGGTGATCATCTCCCCCACTTCGCCCAGGTCCTTGGTGGAGACCTTGGACAGGGCCGCCTCCGAGAAATCGCCGATCTTTTTCTGGCTGGCCGCGCCGTACTGCAGCACCTGCTGGCTGTTGGTGATGTCGATCTTGCCGGCGAAGTCGTCCACCATCTTCTGCTCCTCAGGGGAGAGGCGGACCTCCTCCGGCTCGGGCTGGGCGGGCTTTTCCTCCTCTTCGGGCTTGGCGCCGGCCAGCTCGGCCGAGGGGTCCAGGGTCAGGCTGGGCGCGGCGGGCATGTCAAAATCAAAATTCAGGTTGTTGTCTGCCATAACAGGATTCGTCCTTTCTCAAAATGAATACCATGGTACCGGATCGCCCGGGCGCGCCCCCCGGCGGGGGGCTGCCGCCGCAGGCGGCTGGGGGGGACTCCTCTAAACCGTTCGGGGCTGTCAGGTGGGTGGGCGGCGCAGGGGCCCGCCGACCCTTCTCCCCAGCGGGGAGATGCCGCGCAGCGGCAGAGGGGGGTTCCGCTGGGGGTGGGCGGGTTCACAGCCCCTGGTTTTTCATCAGCGTCTCGAGGACCGCCAGGTCGGCCGAAAGATCCATGCTCTCGGCCGCATAGAGGGCGTCCAGCTGGTGCTCGAAGGCGGCGGCGATCATCCCCACATTCTTTTCCACTTCGCTGCGGACGGCGGCGGCGTTCTCGCCCCGCACCCCCTGCCGGGCCATGGCCGCGTACTGCTCCAGCACATGCACCGCGTCGGGCAGGTAATAGTTGGCAAAGCGGCGGATCTGCTTCGCCTTGGCGGGGGCCTGTTCCACCACCTCGAGGATGGAACGGCCCGCCTTTTCCATCCGGTCCATGGCGGCGGAAAGCTGCGGGTCAGGCAGGGCGTCGTTCAGGGCGCGGAGGGTGTCCAGCTGCTTCTGGATGCCGGTGAGCATCTCGTCCACATCCCCGTCGCCGGTGTGGAAAGGCACCTCCCGCTCGATGACCTGGGGCGGGCAGACCCGCCGGGCCGCCGCGAAAGCCGCCGCAGCGCCCGCCAGGGTCACCGCCAGCGCCCACACCTTGTAGACCGGCAGCGCGGCGCACAGCACAAGCCCCGCGGCCGCCGCCGCATAAAAGGGCAGGGCGCTGGGCTTTTCGGTGCGGATGATCTTGCTCATGTTCGCATCTCCTTTGGAACAAAGTCTGTTGCTTCTACTATAAAGCCTTTTAACAAAAACGCAAGGGTTTGGGCAAAGATTTTACAGGTTGGAAATCATTTTACCTCTTTTTTACCAAGATAGGGCCCCAGGGCTGCGCCCCAGGCCTCCTGCAGGCGGTCCAGGCTCCAGGCGGCGTTGGCCGGGCTGGTGCTGGGCAGGCGCACCGCCCCGATGCCGCTGACCGGCTGCATATAGCGGACGTACAGCCTGTAGGCCGCCGCCCCGTTGCAAAACACCGCCTCCACCGGCGCCCGCGCCAGCAGAAAACCGATATCCTCGGGCACGGCGTCCCGGATGGAGGCGTCGGACGCCCCCTCGATGGTGCAGCTGGCCAGTACGTCCCAGAGGGCCAGCCCATGATCCAGGATCATCTTCCGCTTGGCCGCCACATCCTCCCGGGCGGGCAGGGCCTCGCCGGTCAGCCGGGCCAGCAAAGGCCAGAAGCGGTTGTGGGGGTGACCGTAATAAAAGCCCATGTCCCAGCTTTTGGGGCTGGGCCAGCTGCCCAGGATCAGAGCCCTGCTGCCGGGCCCGTAGACCGGTGCAAAGCTCATTCCTGAAACGCCCCTCCCCAGGCGGAGCCCAGGTCCCGGCCCGAAGGCTCGGCCCGGGGGCCGCCGAACCACAGCTCCTCGATCAGGGCGGCCAGGCCGTCCTCCCGCACGTCCCCGATGATGCGGCCGGCGGCGGCTTTGGCGTCGGGGCTGCCGTTGGCCATGCAGCACCCAAGGCCGGCGGCCCGCAGCATCCCCACATCGTTGGCCGAATCGCCGGCGGCCACCGTCTCGCTCAGGTCCAGGCCCATGGCTTTGCACAGGCCGGCCAGCCCCGCGCCCTTGTCGATGCCCTGCCGGACGATGTCGTAGCAGCACCAGCCGGAGGCGTCCCGGCCGCCCACCCGCATAAAGTGCAGGCCCAGATGACCGAATTTGGCCTGGAAGGCCGGCACCGCCTCCTCGGGGCAGAACATAAAGGCGGCGTGGGGCATATCCACCAGGTGGCGGTCCTGGTCCTCGCCGTCCAGGCAGGCCAGGCCGGGGCTGCCCAGCTGCTCGTAGCGGCGGCGGAAAGCCTCGTAGCCGCAGTATGCGTAATAACCGTCCCTGAAGTTGAACTGCAGGGGGTAGTCGTAATCTTCGCAGTAATCCACCAGGGCATACATCTCCTCGGGGGTCAGCGGGCACTCATAGACCGGCGTGCCGCGGCGGTCCACCACATACGCCCCGTTGCAGGTGATGGCGTAGTCGAACCGGATGGCCCCCAGCTGGCCGGGGTCCCTGATGGCAGGCCAGGCCCGCCCGGTGCTGAGGACAAATTTGCCCCCCGCCGCCTGCATCTTCCGGACGGCGGCCTCCACGGCGGGGCGGGGCCGTTTTTCCCCAAAGGGCACCAGCGTGTTGTCGTAGTCGCTGGCAAGTAATTTGTATTGCATGGCATCCTCCCTGTTTCCGCCTCCCCCGCGCAGGGGAGGCCCGGCAGTCATTGTCCCGGCAGCGCCAGGTCCCGGATCACTTCCCCTGCCAGCACCAGCCCCGCCGCCGAAGGCACAAAGGCGATGGAGCCGGGGGCCCGCTTCTTGGGCGCGCCGGGCCGGGCCGCGCCTCCCGCCGGGGCCGCCGCCTGGGCGGCCTCCTCCGGGCTGGGCTGCAGGGGCTCCTCCCGGGAATAGACCACTTTCAAGTGGTCGATCCCCCGCTTGCGGCACTCCGCGCGCATCACGCGGGCCAGGGGGCAGACCGACGTCTCGTAAAGGTCGGCCACCTCAAAGCGGCTGGGGTCCAGCTTGTTGCCCGCCCCCATGGAGCAGATGATGGGCGTCCCCGCCGCCTTTGCCTGCATGACCAGGGACAGCTTGCCGGTGACGGTGTCGATGGCGTCCACCACATAGCTGTACTGGGCAAAATCGAACCGATCCGCCGTCTCGGGGGTATAGAAGGTCTTGTAGGTGCGGACCACGATCTCCGGGTCGATGTCCCGGATGCGGGCCGCGGCGGCGTCCACCTTGTACATTCCCAGAGTGGAGCGGGTGGCGATGATCTGGCGGTTGAGGTTGGACAGGCAGACCCGGTCGTCGTCGATCAGGTCCAGCGCCCCCACCCCGCTGCGGGCCAGGGCCTCCACCACATAGCCGCCCACGCCCCCCACGCCGAACACCGCCACCCGGGCGGCGCGCAGCCGGTCCAGCCCCGCCTGCCCCAGCAGCAGCCGGGTGCGGGAATATTGTTCTCTCATCTCGTCTTGCATAGCTTCTCCTGTGTTCACGGTATCTGCTGCGTCCGCAGCCAGCCCAGCAGGGCGGCGCGGTCGTTGGGCAGTTTTTCTTCCACCACCTGCTCCAGGGCGGCGGACAGCAGGCGGCCCACCGCCGGCCCCGGCCTGACGCCCAGGGCCAGCAGGTCCCGGCCGTTCACCGCCAGCTGGCCCACCCGGCAGCAGGCCTGTTCCTGTTCCAGGGCCGCGGCGGCGGACGCCAGGGCGGCAAAGCCTTTTTCCCCGGTCTGGGCCTGCCGCAGAGCCAGCAGCCGCCGGACCGTCCCGGGGTCCAGCCGGGCCAGCAGCCGCCGGGCCTGGAGCCGGGGCGCCTCCCCGGTCAGGGCCAGCCCGCTCTCCTTTACCAGGGCAAGGACTTCGGCGGCCTCCGCCCGGGAACAGCGCAGTTTTTCCAGCGCCCGGGCGGCCTTTTCCGGCCCGGCCGGGGCCAGCAGGGCCGCCAGGCGGGCCAGCGGATCGGGGGGCAGGGCGTCCACCGCCCGGATGCTCCCGGGATACTGCGCCCCGTCCAGCCCGGGCAGGAGCAGCTCCAGGATCGCAAAGGGCATCCAGCGGCCGGGCTGCCGGGCCGCCAGCAGCTTGGCCAGCTCCTGCCAGATGCGCTCGGCCGAGACACAGCCCAGCCTCGCCCGCTCCTGCAGGGCGGCCCGGGCGGTGGCGGGGTCCAGCGCCAGCTCTTCCCTGGCGCCGAAGCGGTACAGCCGCAGGATGCGCAGCCCGTCCTCCTCAAAGCGGCGGGCCGGCTCTCCCACCGCCCGCACCACCCGGCGGACCAGCAGGTCCTCCCGGCCCCCAAAGGGGTCGATCAGCCCCTCGGCCGGGTCGTAGGCCATGGCGTTGATGGTAAAATCCCGCCGGGCCAGGTCGGCCTTTACATCGGCCACAAAGGCCACATGGTCGGGGTGGCGGCCGTCGGTGTAGCCCTTTTCCACCCGGAAGGTGGTCACCTCATACAGGCCCCCGCCCTGCCGGACGGTGACGGTGCCGTGCTGCAGGCCGGTGGGGATGCACTGTGTTTCCCCAAACAGCGCCAGGGTCTGGTCCGGCCGGGCGCTGGTGCAGATGTCCCAGTCCTGGGGGGCGCGGCCGGCCAGGCTGTCCCGGACGCACCCGCCCACCAGGTAGGCCCTGTGGCCCGCCCGGTGCAGCGCATCCAGCACCGCCGCCGCGCCGGGGTCGATGGCAATGTGCATGGTCTCCCTCATGATTCGGTAAAAGGCAGCGTGACGGACTTGCCGTCAAAGCCGCACTCGGCCGCCGGGAACACCGCCTGCGCCAGAGGCAGGGCGGCTTCCGGGTCCTCGATGCGGGGGGAATAATGGGCCAGCCAGAGCCGGCGGGCCCCCGCCCGGGCAGCCAGGGCCGCCGTCTGCCGGAAGGTGCTGTGGCCGTACCGGGCCGCCTCGGGGGCCAGGGCCTCGTCGGCGTAGGTGGCGTCGCAGATCAGCAGGTCGGCGTCCCGGGCGGCGTCCTCCAGGGCGGGACAGGGGGCGGTATCCCCCGAAAAGACCACCTTGATCCCCCGCCGGGCCGGGCCGCAGACATCCCCGGGGGCGACGGTGCGGCCGCCTACCTCCAGGCTCTCCCCCTGCTGGAGCCGTTTCCAGTCCCGGAGAGGGACCCCCAGAGCCCGGGCCTTTTGGGGATCGAACCGGCCGGCCCGCGGCAGCCGGAAGCAATAGCCCTGGCTGGGCACCCGGTGACGGGTAGGGACGGCGGACAGGGTGGCCCCGCCCTCGAACCACAGGCCCTCCGGGGGCATTTCCGTCGGGATCACCGGATAGGGCAGCGGGCCGGCCAGCAGCCGCATGACCGCCCAGAAGTTTTCCAGCCCCTGGGGGCCGGCCAGCAGCAGGGGCCGGGTGCGGCCCTGGCAGGCGATGGTCTGCAGCAGCCCCGGCAGACCGAAGATATGATCCCCATGATAGTGGGTCAGGCAAATGGCCTCCAGCCGGGACAGCCCCACCCCCGCCCGCAGGGCGGCGGCCTGGGTGCCCTCGCCGCAGTCGAACAGCAGGCTGTGCCCCTCCCAGGCCAGCAGAGCCGTGGTCAGGGCCCGGTCGGGCAGGGGCATGGTGGCGGCGGTGCCCAGCAGGGTGACGGTGACCATCCCCTCAGCCCTCGGCAGGCTGCCAGCCCTTGCAGACGTCCACCCAGGCGGTGAAGCCGGAGTAGCGCTCCAGCTCGGGGATGGTCAGCTCGATGGCCGAATTGCTGCTGCCCGCCGCGGGGAACACCGTCTCGAACCGCTTGAGGGACTCGTCCAGGTAGACCTTGACCCCCGGGTTGACCGCAAAGGGGCACACTCCGCCCACCGCGTGGCCCACCAGGTCGGAGGCCTCGGCGGCGGTGAGCATCTTGGCCTTGGTGGCGAACTGCTGCTTGTACTTGTGGTTGTCCACCTTGGCGTCGCCGGCGGCCACGATCAGGATGGGCCCGCCGTCCACCATGAAGGACAGGGTCTTGGCGATGCGGGCCTCCTCGCAGCCCACCGCCTGGGCGGCCAGGGCCACCGTAGCACTGGAAACGTCGAACTCCCGGATGCGGTCCTCGATGCCGCAGGTCTTGAAATACGCTCTGACTTTTTCGATCGACATAATCGTTACCCCTCTGCATCAAATTTGAGCGCAGACTGCGCGTCCCTTATACTATAACACACCACAGCCCAAAACGCCAGATTTTGCCCCCCGCGGGGCGCTTGACTTTTCTTTGATTTCTGCTACAATAGGCCCTGTACCTTGTACCCGGCCGCGCTGTGCCGGTGCAAAAAACAACAGGATCTCATCGGAGGGCTGCGTATCGCAATACGCCAAAGGGGACGCTTCATCTCCCTGGATCAGCCGGATAAGATGACGAGTGCGCTCGGTTATTGTGTTTGCAATGGCCGGGCGCTTTTTTCCGGCCTTTTCGCCCTCTGGCGAGCCGTGCCCAAACGGCAGAAAGGAGACGATTGTACACCGTATGGATTCTACCGCACTTTTTTCCAAGACCCCGCCCATGAAGCTGTTCTTCACGGCGGCGATGCCGGGGGCCATCAGTATGCTGGCCTCCTCCCTTTATCAGCTGATCGACGGCATTCTGGTGGGCAACTTTCTGGACAGCACATCCTTTGCAGCCCTCAACCTGGCCATGCCGTTCGTCATCATCAACTTTGCCCTGTCCGACCTGGTGGGCGTGGGCTCGTCGGTGCCCATTTCCGTGGCCCTGGGCCGCGGGGACCGCAGGGAGGCCAACAACGTATTCACCTGCGCCTGCCTGCTGATCCTCGGGGCGGGCGTACTGATGGGGACGATCATGTTCACGGCCGCCCCGTTCCTGATCGGGATGATGGGCGCCGAGGGCGACTTTGCCGCCCTGGCGGTGCAGTACCTGCGCACCTACGCCCTGTGCTCCCCCTTCACCACCATCCTGTACGCCGCGGACAACTACCTGCGCATCTCGGGCTACATCCGGGGCAGCATGTGCATCAACATCCTGATGTCGGTGCTGTGCGTCACCTTCGAGTTCGTGTTCCTGGGCGTGCTGGACCTGGGGCTGTGGGCGGCGGCTTTCGGCGCGTCGCTGGGTATGTTCATCTGCGTGGTGCTGTCCTTCATCCCCTTTGTGCGGGGCAAGGCCCTGCTCCGCTTTGTCCGGCCCCGGTTTGAGCTGCGCACCCTGCGGCAGATCGTCACCTGCGGCTGCCCCACCTTCCTGAACAACATCGCCGGCCGCATCACCTCCATCCTGATGAACATGTTCCTGGTCCGGCTGGGCGGCGAGCTGGCCGTGTCGGTCTACGGCGTGCTGATGTACGTGGACGGCTTCATCCAGCCCCTGCTGTACGGCATGTGCGACTCGCTGCAGCCCGCCGTGGGCTACAACTGGGGCGCCCAGAAGTTCAGCCGGGTGCGCGCCATCGAGAAATGCTGCTTTACCGCCGCGGCGGCCGTCAGCCTGCTCTCGGCGGTGGTCATTGCCCTGCTGCCCGGCCCCATCACCCGGCTGTTCATCGCCGGGGCCGAGGGCGAAGCGCTGGCCATCGGCGTCACCGCCCTGCGGATCTTCAGCCTGACCTACCTGACCCGCTGGCTGTCCTTTGCCACCCAGAGCTATATGCTGGCGGTGGAAAAGGCGCTGCCCGCTTCCATCCTCTCGGTGTCCACGGCGCTGGTGTTCCCGGTGATCCTGCTGGCGGCGCTGGGCTCTCTGGGGCTGAACGGGCTGTGGATCAATTTCCCCGCCACATCGGCCATGGCGGCCGTGCTGGCCTTTTTCATCCTGCGCCGGACCCGGGCCGACCTGCACCGTCCCGACGCCGCTTGACCCCAAAGGAGGCATCGTTATGAACCGCATCATCACCATCAGCCGCGAGTTTGGCAGCGGCGGGCGGGAGGTCGGCAAACGGCTGGCCGACGCCCTGCACTGCGCCTACTACGACAGCGAGATCGAGGCCAGCATCGCCCAGAACATGGACCTGGACGAGAGCTACATCGCCCGGTCGGTGGAAAACGGGATCCTTGCCAATATCCCCCTCCACTTTGGCCGGACCATCGCCAGCACCCGCCTGTACAAGCAGCAGGTGGACATCCTGGTGGAAAAGCGGAAGGTCCTCTGCCAGATCGCAGCGGCCTCCGACTGCGTCATCGTGGGGCGGGCCGCCGACGTCATCCTGGCGGAGCAGAACCCCCTCAAGCTGTTCGTCTACGCCAGCATGGAGCACAAGCTGGCCCGCTGCCAGCGCTACGAGGAGACCAGCGCTGCCAGCCCCAAAGCCCTGGAAAAGGAGATCCGGCAGGTGGACGCCCGCCGCGCCCGCTACCACGGGATGTTCTCCCCCATCAAATGGGGCGACCGGGCCAACTACCACCTGTGCATCAACACCACCGGGCTGGAGATCAAGCAGCTGATCCCCCATCTGGCGGGGTATGCCCAGGCCTGGTTTGCCATGAACGGCCGCTGAACACACCATAACACAACACAGCGGAGCCGGCCGGCCCACAGGGGCTTGCCAGCTCCGCCTTTTTGTTGTATAATAACTGACACAGCGTCAGGCTGTCGCAGCCTGCCTCATTTCGTGTTTGTAATAAGGAGAAATGTACCATGTCCAAAAACCTGAAAAATTTGACCCTGGCCGCCCTGTTCCTGGCTCTGGGGCTGGTGCTGCCCTTTTTCACCGGGCAGATCCCCCAGATTGGCAGCATGCTGCTGCCCATGCACATCCCCGTGTTCCTGTGCGGGCTGATCTGCGGCTGGCAGTACGGCGCCGCAGTGGGCTTCATCGTGCCGCTGATGCGCTCGGTGCTGTTCGGGATGCCGCCCCTGTTCCCCACCGCCGCCGCCATGGCCTTTGAGCTTTTGACCTACGGCCTGGTGGTGGGCCTGCTGTACAGCCGGTCCCGCTGGCAGTGCGTCCGCGCCCTGTACCGCTGCCTGCTCATCGCCATGGTGGCCGGCCGCGTGGTGTGGGGCCTGGTCCAGGCGGTGCTGCTGGGGCTGACCGGCAGCGCCATGACCCTGCAGATCTTCCTGGCGGGGGCGCTGCTCAACGCCGTCCCGGGCATCATCGTCCAGCTGATCCTCATCCCCGTGGTGATGCTGGCGCTGAACCGCACCGGCCTGGTGCCCTTCAAGCAGACCAACCCCAAAACCAAAAACGCCTGAGCCCCTGAACCGCCCCATATTGTGCGGACAGTACAAAAAAGAGGCCTGTAAGGGGTAGAACAAGCGAATCAAAGACTGGCCTGGCGAAGCGAGAGCGGAGCCAGGCCAGTCTTTGTCTGGAGGCGCTCGTGGTTATAGAAGTGGATGTACTCGTCGATCAGATCGTTGGCCTGCTGAAATGTCTTGAGCTTTTGGCGGTAGATGCATTCTGTTTTCAGGATACTGAAAAAATTTTCGGCCATTGCGTTGTCATAGCAGTTTCCGCGTCTTGACATGGAAGGCGTAATGCCGTAAGATTGAGTCAGCTTAAAATATCCGTGTGAGGTATATTGAAAGCCCTGGTCGCTGTGGAGGTGCAACTCCCCAGCGACTTTCTCTTTCTTCATGGCAAGGCGAATGGTGTCCAGCACCAGATTCACCGTTTGCTGGGCTGCAGTCTTGTAGGCCACAATGCTGTTGTCGTATAAATCCCGGATCATGGACAGGTACAGGACACCTTGTTCCGTATGGATATAAGAGATATCTGTGACCCATTTGCTGTTAGGTCTTTCTGTGTGGAAATCCCTATTCAGCAGATTTTCATATCTGTGAACCTGCTGTCCAAGCTGCTTCCACTGCCTGCGTCTGCGTATTTCAGACAGCAATCCGTTTGTTTTCATAAGTCTGAGGACAGTTTTAGGATTCCTGTGACAGCCGTTTTTGTCCAGCCACAGATGCATCCGGCGATAGCCGTATGTATTTTTGCACCTCTTCTGCTGCCGGGCGATCTGGTCTATAATCGGCTGATTTGGGTTCGGACGGTTCAGATTGTGGGTATAGGCGTAGTACCCACTCCGGGAAACGCCAAAGAACTTGCACATTCTGCAAACCGGATACTTCTCTCCATGACGATAGATTACCGCATATTTTGCTCTAGCTCTCACTCCCTTTCTGTGGACCGCAGAAAATCCCGCAGCAGCTCATTCTCCATTTTCAGGCGTTCGATCTCATATTTGTATTCTGCAATGCTTGGCTCCCGGACTTCGCCTTTCCTGGGTCGTCCCTTGGGTTTTGGGGGAACTCCCGCTGCAAGTTTTCGCTGCTTTCGATTGTATCGGGAAAGAAATCCACGCATTTCCTTATATGTGAATCCCACCTTCTCTCCAATCTGACGCAGAGTCATTCCCTGACTGCGAAGCTCTATTATCTCCTTCTCGTATTCCTGAATGTGGCTGTATTTTCTGGGCATAGCAAAGACCTCCTGTAGTAGTTTTATTCTACCACAGGAGGCCTTCTTTTTTCATTGTCTACTTTTACTGGAGCGGTTCAACCCCGCGCTGAAAAGCCCCTGCCCTTCACAAAGAAGAGCAGGGGTTTTCGTTTTGCTTCTTATTATTTCTTACGCATAGCGAAGCCGGCCTTTGGGTGCGGGAATGGGACGGCCCAGTTCCTGCGCCGTTTCGATCCACTCCTGGATGACCCGTTCAGCCGCTGCCAAAGCTTCGGCTGCCGTCGCACCGTCGGCCATACAGCCGGCCAGCTCCGGCACTTCGGCAATATAGGCGCCGTCCTCTTCGCTCCAATACAGGATGATCTCATACTTGGTCATATATGGCACCTCCCAACTGATAACGCAAACAGAAAACACCTTTATTGCCCCACCAGCGCACGCAGGCGGCTGAGGAACAGCTCGGCGGCCGGCGAAAAGACCTGGTACTTTTTCCAGATGATGTCCAGGCCCGACTCCAGCCGCGGCTCCAGCGGGCGGAAGCAGAGGGCGCTCTCCGGCGAGGTGTCGGCCAGGCCGTCCAGGGTGATGGCATAGCCCACCCCCGCCTCCACCAGGATGGCCGCGTTGAACACCAGGTTGTAATTGACCGCGATGTCCAGCTTGCCAAAGTCGGCCCCGAACCAGTCCACAAAGGCGTTTTCGCCGGGGTGGGGGGTGATGACCTGCCGGGAGCACAGCAGGGGCAGGCCCAGCAGGTCGGCCTTTTCGATGCGGTCCTTGCGGGCCAGGGGGCTGTCCCGGCGCATCAGCACCCCCCACACGTCCCGGGCAGGCAGGGACAGGGCGTCGTATTTGGAGATGTCCGCCGGCTCGATGACGATGCCAAAATCCAGCAGCCCCTTGTCCAGCCGCTCGGTCACGTCCTGGGCGTTGCCGCTGTACAGGTGGTAGCGGATGCCCGGGCTGTCGGCCCGCATCTGGCGGATCACCTTGGCGATGGGGCACAGCGCCCGGGTCTCGCCGCTGCCGATGTAGACGTCGCCGCTGACGGTGTCCTCCAGGGCGGTGAACTCGGCCTCGGTCTTGTCCACCATGGACACGATCTCCTCCGCCCGCTTGCGCAGCAGCACCCCTTCGGGGGTCAGGTCCACCCGGTGGCTCTTGCGGATCAGCAGGGGCCGGCCCAGCTCCTCTTCCAGGTCCTGCATCTGGCGGGAGAGGGTGGGCTGAGTCAAATGCAGAAAATTGGCCGCCCGGGTGATGCTGCCTTCCCGTGCCACGGCCAGGAAATAGCGCAGGGTCCGTATCTCCATGGTGTTTCCCTCCTTGAGCGGCGTGTTCCATCCCGGCGGGCCCTGCGCCGGCGTTCCGGGCGGGGCCGCTGGGCCGTGCCCCTATTATACATCCTTTTGCCATGCCTTGGAAGCATTTCTTGGAATAAAAACGAAGTATTTGCTATTTGCCCGGCCCCCCGCTACAATAAAGCCATGCAAGGAGGCATGGACAATGAGCATGAGCTGGGAACAACGTGTGTTCCGCATCCGGCGGATCCTGACCGACGCGGGCTGCTCCGCAGAGCAGATCGCCGCATTCCTGGAGTGGGAGCAGGCCGGGGACCGCTGCCGTCAATACAAGTTTCTGGCCCGGCACCGGGCCTGCCTGCTGGACCAGCTGCACCGGGACGCCGCCCGGCTGGACTGTCTGGACCACCTGGTCTTTGCCATGCGCCAAGCAGACCAACATCTTACAGACGAAACGGATGGCATCTGCCTATGGAAGAACAACTGCATCTGACCCAGGAATGGGACAAGACCTTCCCCCAAAACAGCAGTGTGGAGCACCGGAAGGTGACGTTCCACAACCGGTACGGCATCACCCTGGCCGCCGACCTCTACCGGCCCAAAGGGGCTGCGGGCCCTCTGCCCGCCCTGGCCGTCTGCGGGCCCTTCGGCGCCGTCAAGGAGCAGGCCTCCGGCCTGTACGCCCAGGAAATGGCCCGCCGCGGCTTTTTGACCATCGCCTTCGACCCTTCCTTTACCGGTGAGAGCGGCGGCCAGCCCCGCTATATGGCCAGCCCCGACATCAACACCGAGGACTTTCAGGCAGCCGTCGATTTCCTGTCGGTGCAGGAGGAGGCGGACCCGGACAAGATCGGCATCATCGGCATCTGCGGCTGGGGCGGCATGGCCCTGAACACCGCCGCCCTGGACACCCGGGTCAAGGCCACGGTGGCTTCCACCATGTACGACATGAGCCGGGTGGGGGCCAAAGGCTACTTTGATGCCAACGACAGCGAGGCGGAGCGCCACGCCCAGCGCGCGGCCCTGAACGCCCAGCGCACCGCCGACTACAAGTCCGGCGTTTACGCCCGGGCGGGCGGCGTGGTGGACCCCCTGCCCGACGACGCGCCCTTCTTTGTCAAGGACTACTACGCCTACTACAAGACCCCCCGGGGCTACCATCCCCGGTCCCTCAACTCGAACCAGGGCTGGAACGTCACCGGCACCATGTCCTTCCTGAACCAGCCCATCCTCCAGTATTCCAACGAGATCCGCAGCGCGGTGCTGCTCATCCATGGCGACAAGGCCCACTCCTGCTATCTGAGCCGGGACGCCTTTGCCAACATGGTCAAGGGCAACGCCTACACCGCCAACAAGGAGCTGTACCTCATCCCCGGCGCGGTCCACACCGACCTGTACGACCGGATGGACATCATCCCCTTTGACAAGATGGAGTCCTTCTTCCGCCAGTACCTGGTCTGAGACCGGCTCCGATACGCTGACGGGACAGGCCGGCAGGGCCTGCCCCGTTTGCATTTCAGTCCCGGCGCTGCCAGGTCATGGTCCATTCCGCTTCGCCGGTGCTCTCGTCGACGCCTGCTTCGCAGACGGCAAAGCCTTCCCGCTCATAAAACGAAACGGCCCTCGTATTCTTTTGGTAGACGTGCAGGGCCAGCCGCGGCCGGAGGGCCTTCGCCTGGTCCAAAAGCTGTTTGCCGGCGCCCCGGCCCCGGGCCTCTTCCCGGACGAACAGCCCTGCGATGTAGTCCCCCTGCAGGCCGAGAAAGGCGTCCGCCTCCTCTGCGGCCCCCTGGTGGACATACAGCTCTGCCTGGGGCAGCATCTCCCGCACGGCGGCATAGCAGCCCTGCCAGTAGCCCGCCGGGATAAAGCTGTGGGCCTGGACGTTGGCGTCCAGCCAGATGCCCATCAGGGCCTCCAGGTCGGAGGCTTCTGCTTTTCGGATCATAAGCGCCCTCCCTTATTCCATGGCGGAAAAGACTTTTTTCCGGCAGACGGCCCAGCTGACCGCCGAGGCGATCACCTCGGTGATCCAGAAGGCGTGCCAGACCCCCACCGGCCCCCACAGCAGGTTGAGGACAAAGGCCAGCGGCAGGATGACCACCGCGTACCGCAGCAGAGAGATGAGCAGGGAGGGCCCGCCCATCCCCAGGCCCTCCAGGGCCCCGCAGGAAATGACCGACACCGAAGAGATGATGAATCCGACGCTGATGATCCGCAGGGCCGTGCTGCCCACGGCGATGGTCTGGGCGCTGGAGGAGAACAGCCCGATCAGGCTGCCCGGGACGGCCCAGCACAGCACGGTGCCCAGCACCATGATCCCCGCCGACAGGGCCAGCCCGGTGCAGAAGATCTGCCGCACCCGGCCGTTCTCTTTCGCGCCGTAGTTGTAGCCCACGATGGGCCGCATCCCCTGCACGATGCCGTTGGCGGGCAGGTACAGGAAGGTCTGCAATTTGTAGTAGACCCCCAGCACCAGGACATACACCTCCGATGAGGCCGCCAGGATGATGTTCAGGCAGGAGATCAGCAGGGAGGGCAGCGCCAGGCTGAAGGTGGCGGGGATGCCCACCGCGTACATCTTTTTGGCAAGGGCGGGGTCGGCCGTTTCCCGGCCGAAGCGCAGGCGGATGGGGATCATCCCCGCCGCATAGCAGCCCAGGTAGATGACCAGGCTCAGGGCCTGGCCGATGCCGGTGGCCAGGGCCGCGCCCTCGATGCCCATCGCGGGGAAGGGCCCCCACCCGAAGATCAGCACCGGGTCCAGGATGATGTTGGCGACGCAGCCCGACATCATGCAGACCATGGTGACCAGCATCCGGCCGGTGGCCTGGAAGATCTTTTCCAGGGACATGGAGGCGGCGATCACCACCGAGAACAGGAAGGCGATGCGGGAATACCGCACCCCCATCTCCACAATGGCCTCGTCGGCGGTGAACATCCGCAGGAAAGGCGGCATCACGGCGATGCAGGCGATGGTCAGCACCACCCCGTGCAAAGCGTTCCAGAAAATGCTCTGGGCCGCGGCGGCGTCGGCCTTGCGGGCCTCCTGCGCGCCCAGGTGGTAGGAGATCACCGCGTTGGCCCCGATGGAAAAACCGATGGTCACCGCGTTGATCAGGTTCTGGACGGGATACACCAGGGACAGCGCCGTCATCGCGTCCTCGCTGATCCGTGCCACGTAGTAGCTATCCACGATGTTGTACAGCGACGACACCATCATCGACAGCACCATCGGCAGGGACATGGACAGCACCAGCGGCAGGACCGGCCTTGTTTTCATAAAGTTCTGCTGCATGGGTTTTCCTCTTCTTCCGTTGTGGCTGCGCCCCGGAGGGCGCGCATCAAAAAAAGCCATATTCCCCCTGTTTGAATCAGAAACAGGAAAAAATATAGCTTTCGCGTCTGCTATTTTAATACACGCCGGGGCGGTTGTCAAGGGGTGCGGGGCCAGCTTTTCTTTTCCTTGACACCGTGTTATAATAAGACCGAGCGTTCCCTCCTGTCCAAAACAGGCCCGCGCCTGTTTTCCGATCGACCCATGCAAACCAAAACCTAAGCGAGGTGCAAACCATGAAAGTCCTGATGATCAACGGCAGCCCCCGGGTGGGGGGCAACACGAGCATCGCGCTCGCAGAAATGGAGAAGATCTTTGCCGAAGAAGGCATCGAGTCCGAGACCATCCAGATCGGCGCCCAGGCCATCCGCGGCTGCATCGCCTGCGGCACCTGCCGCAAAAACGGCAAGTGCGTCTTTGACGACGCCGTCAACCAGGCCGCCCCAAAGTTCGAGGCGGCGGACGGGCTGGTGGTGGCTTCCCCGGTCTACTATGCCTCGGCCAACGGCACCCTTGTCTCCTTTTTAGACCGGCTGTTCTACAGCACCCCCTTCGACAAGCGGATGAAGGTGGGCGCCAGCGTGGTGGTTGCCCGCCGGGGCGGCCTGTCGGCCACTTTTGACGAGCTGAACAAATACTTCACCATCACCGGGATGCCGGTGGCTTCCAGCCAGTACTGGAACAGCGTCCACGGCCGCCTGCCCGGCGAGGCCGCCCAGGACGCCGAGGGCCTGCAGACCATGCGCACCCTGGCCCGGAACATGGCTTTCCTGATGAAGAGCATCGCCCTGGGCAAGGAGAAGTACGGCCTGCCCGCCAAAGAAGCCCCCCAGCAGACCAACTTCATCCGGTAACGCCGCCGCCCGTTCCCCTTTTGCGGGGGGCGGGCTTTTTGTTTGCCGCCGGGGCGGGCGCAGCCTTGACAACGCCCCCGCCTCTATGCTATCGTGTCAGGGAAACCACCAAAGGAGATATGCTATGCAGTATGATGCGGCCCCCATGGAGGGGCTGACCGACCGGGTCTGGCGGCAGGCCCACCAGCGCTGGTTCGGCGGGGCGGACCGGTATTACGCGCCCTTCCTCTCCCCGCCCGAGAACCGTATCCCCGTCAAAAAGAAAATGGCCGAGCTGGCCCCCGCGGCCAACCCCGGCGCGCCGGTCATCCCTCAGCTGCTGGGCAAGGACGGCAGCTGCGCCGCCTGGATGATCGGGGTGCTGCGGGAGATGGGCTACACCGAGGTCAACCTGAATTTCGGGTGTCCCTCCGGCACCGTCACCGCCAAGGGCAAGGGGGCCGGGATGCTGCGGGACCTGGACGCTTTGGACCGCTTTCTGGACGCCGTGTTCACCGAGGCGGGCGGGCCCATCTCGGTCAAGACCCGCATTGGGGTGGAGCGGCCGGAGGAGTTCGGCCCCATCCTCGAAGTGTACAACCGCTATCCCCTGGCCGGGCTGATCGTCCACCCCCGGGTGATGCGCCAGCTCTACCGGGGGCAGGCCGACCGGGACGCCTTCGAGGCGGCCCTGCCCGCCTGCAAAGCCCCCGTCTGCTACAACGGGGACATCACCACTCCCGCGGACCTGGCCGCCCTGGCGGCGCGCTGGCCGGGCCTGGAGGGCCTGATGGCAGGCCGGGGACTGATCGCAGATCCGGCCCTGTTCCGCAAAGGGCGGGGCGGGCCCGCCGCCTCCCGCGAGGAGCTGCGGGGCTATTTTGCCGAGCTGTACGCCGGGTACACCGCCGCCTTTGGCAGCCCACAGGCCGCCATCAGCCGGATGAAAGCCCACTGGCACGAGGCCATCGCCCTTTTCGAGGGGGCGGACAAGCTGGAAAAGCAGCTGAAAAAGCTGCGGGACCCCTGGGAATACGAGGTGACGGTCAGCCAGCTGTTCACCCTGCCCCTGCGTAAATAAAAAGCCTGCGCCCCGTCATGGGGGCTCAGGCTGTTGACGTTACACGTCCAGGTAGCTGCGCAGCAGCGCCTGCAGCAGGTCGTCGCGGTCCACCTTGCGGATCAGGGAGCGCGCGCCGTTGTGGGTGGTGATGTAGGTGGGGTCCTCCGACAGGATGTAGCCCACCAGCTGGTTGACGGGGTTGTACCCCTTCTCTTTCAGGGCAGCGTAAACTTGCTGCAGGATCTCGCGGATCTGCTCGTCCTTTTCATCGTGGATCGAAAAAATAGCAGTAGGTTCACTCATAACAATCCACTCCCTTCTGCCTTGCGGGCAGGCAAGGCTGTCTGCGGCCGCGGGCCGCCGAATGCTTCTTTTATTCTACATGAATCAGGGGCAAACTTCAAGTACAGATGCAAATATTTACAAAATAAATACAAAATGCGGTCCCTGCGGCCGCGGGAAGGAGCAGCAGATGATCTTTGGCATCGGGTGCGACCTGTGCGCCATTTCCCGGATGGAAAAAAGCCTGAGCGGCCCCCACGGGGCGGCGTTTGCCCGACGGGTGTTCGGGCCGGCGGAGCGGGCCGCCCTGGCCCTGGGCCAGCCGGACAGCCCGGCCCTGACCCCCCGGCGGGCCGCCAGCGCGGCAGCCGACTTTGCCGCCAAGGAGGCCTTCCTCAAAGCGGCCGGCACCGGCCTGGCCGGGCCCTTCGCCCTGGCTGAGATCGAAGCGGTGCGGCTGGATTCCGGCGCGCCGGCCTACCGTTTCTCGGGCCGGACGGCGGAGTGGGTGGCCCGCCGGCATCTGACCGCCCACCTGACTTTGAGCCACGACGGCGGCATGGCCATGGCCTTCTGCCTGCTGGAAACCGCCCCCGACGCAAGCTGAGCCCGCCCCCCGCATAAGATAGACCAAAGCGTGCATAGCGGGCGGCAGTTCGGGGCATACTCTCAGTGTCCACAAAGCGCGGGCCGCTGGCACGCCGGCACATAGAGCGGCCAGTCACCGCGCCCTTCACACCAGCAAGGAGGGAGTTCCATGGAGGTACACAGAGGAGAAGTTTTCTACGCCGACCTGTCGCCCGTGGTCGGCTCGGAGCAGGGGGGCGTCCGCCCCGTCCTGATCGTCCAGAACGAGATCGGCAACCGCCACAGCCCCACCGTGATCGCGGCGGCCATTACATCCCGGCTGGATAAGACCCGCCTGCCCACCCACATCAACATCCGGGCGGCGGATACCGGCCTGGCCAAGGACAGCGTGGTCCTGCTGGAGCAGATCCGCACCCTGGATAAGCACCGCCTGCGCCAGCGCGCCGGCCAGATCACCCCCGAGGACCAGAAGCGGGTCAACCAGGCCCTGGACGTCAGCCTGGGCCTGGACAGTTACTGAACGGCAAAGCAGTGAAAATGCCCCCGGAGAGCTCTCCGGGGGTGTTTTGCGTCACAGGGCCAGGGCGGCGGCCCACTCCGATACGCTGGCCAGCGCTTCCAGCACCCGATTGCGGGAGATGGAAAAGCCGTCCTCCCGCACGTCGGCGCCCGGCTGCAGGGCCTGGATGGTCTGGATCGTCCCGGCAAAGCCACTGCCCCCGTGGACCGTAAAGGGGACGATGGTTTTGCCGCTCAGGTCGTAGGTCTCCAGGAAGGTATACACCGGCATGGGGAGGTCCGCGTTCCAGATGGGATAGCCCAGGAAGATGGTGTCATAGCGCTGCAGGTTTTCCAGCCGGGAGGCCAGCTCCGGCCGGATGCCCGCCGCCTGCTCGTCGTGGCCGAAGGCCAGCATCACCCGGCGGCCCACCCGGGGCAGCTCCTGTTTCAGGGCGTCCGCTGCGGCGCCCTCGCCGAAATAAACTCTGGTGGGATAAGAATACATAAACTTCTGCATAACGGTACCTCCCGATGGTGTTTGCGGCGCTTTTTACGCCTGATGGTTTGCCTGTATGATCTCCTGCAGGGAGATGTGTTCGTTGCGGTAGCGGGCCTGCGGGTTCTTTTCCGGAACAGTCAGCTGGATGGCCCGGTGGGGGCAGGCATGGATGCAGGCCAGGCAGGTCTGGCAGCGGCCCGGCGTGTGCACCGCCCTGCCGTTTTCCACCCGGATGGAGCCGGAGGGGCAGACCTGCTGGCAGATGCCGCAGCCCACGCAGTCCTCCGTGACCCGCAGCAGGTGCTGCCAGGCGTCCGGGGGCAGCTGGCTCATCCGGTTCAGGAATTCCTGATGGGCGGCCCGGTCCTGCGCGGAGGCCGGCGCGATCCACCGCCGGCGGGCCCGGACGTCCCCCTGGATGGCGGCCAGCTGGCTGTCGATCTGCTTGTCCAGCTGTTTCTGCTCCTCCATGTCAAAGGCGGGCAGCCAGTTGTCCACCATCTGGATCACGTTGATGTAGGCAGGCTGAATGCCGCACTGCCGGCAGAGCCCGGCCGCCAGCTCAGCCGCGCCCCCGTGCCGGTTGCCGTAGGTGAGCACCATGTAAAAATACCCGGTGCGGAAAGCCGCTTTGTGCAAAAATTCCTTTACCATGGGCGGCACCTCGTGGCCGTAGACCGGGGCCACCACCCCGATGGCCTCCGCCTCGAAGGCCAGCTCCCGGCGGGCCATCACCTGCGGGATGCTGACCGGGTCCGGCTCCAGCTGTTGGGCGATGTACAGGCTGTTGCCTGTGCCGGTAAAATAAAAGACCATTTCTCTTTTGTCCTCCTGTGGCTCTCTTGCGGAACGGGCCCGTTCCTGCTATACTCTGGTTGCAACAACCGCTTGCTGGGACCGATTATAGATTCCGGTTGTTACAACCGGTCAAGAGGTTTCCGGCAAAAAAATTTGAAACTTTTGTGAACAGATCGGGAGGCTGCCATGCTCTATACCATGATGCAGGTGTGCAAAAAAGCGGATATGACCTACCAGACCCTCAAATTCTACTGCAACCAGGGGCTGGTGCCCAACGTCAAGCGGGACCACAACAACCGCCGCGTCTTTGACGAGCGGGATCTGAAATGGATCCAGGACCTGGTCTGCCTGAAAAAATGCGGCATGAGCATCCAGGAGATGAAAGCCTATCTGGATCTGTGCCTGCAGGGGCCTGCCACCATCCCCCAGCGCAAAGAGATGCTGACCCAAAAGCAGGAGGCCCTGCGCCGCACCATCCAGGAGCTGGAGGCCAGCGCCGCCTACATCGACTGGAAGCAGACGTTTTACGACGACGTCCTGGCCGGCCGCCGCCCCTACGTGAGCAACCTGATCCCGCCGGAAAACGCCCCGCTCTGACCGCAAAGCCCCCCGTGCCGTCTTGAGACACAGGGGGCTTTGGAAGGATAAAAACAAAAACAGAAAAAGTCCGGACCTCTCTCCCACAGGAGAAAGATCCGGACTTGTGCATGTGGTGCACCAAGGCAATCCATATCCGAACTTTTTTCCTTTGTCGCGGCTTCGGTAGCCTCGTCGAAAGAAATGGTCTCCGTCCCTTCTTTGTAGTTGAAGGTAATCAGCACTTTATCGTCATAGAGGTAAATAGCATTGATGAAGGTGTCGATCAGCGTCTGCCGCTGTTCCTTTTGGGACAGGTCCAGCTTACGGAAGTGCAACAGCCAGAAGCGGACGAATTCCTCCTTCATCACGGGCTTGGCCAATTTTTCTTCGGCAATCTTTGCTTCCAAGTATTTTTTCTGGCCCTCTAGGGCTTCCAAACGTTCTTTGGTGGAACTGGTCAGGATGCCGGCCTGGATGGCGTTGAGCATATTCTGGATGCCGGTCTCGGTCTCCCGCAGCTGCTTCTCATAGAGGGGCAGGCTGGTGCTCTCTTTGTTTTGCAGCTCCATGACTGCCGCGACGAGTGAGTCGATGACTGCGTCGTCCCGAATCAGCTTCATGGTTTCGTTGACCACCAGGTCTTCCAGCCACTGCTTGCGGACGGTTTTCTTAGTGCAGGTCTTTTTCTTCTTGGCGGCTGCGCACTTGTAGTAGCGGTGCACGTCACCGGTACGGCTGGTGCCGCTCTCACCGAACATCAGCGCGCCGCAGTGACCGCAGAATAGTTTGGTCGTCAGAAGATAGTCGTCCTCTGCCTTGCGACGGGCAGGGGCCTTTTTGTTTTTTGCCATCTTCTCCTGCACCTCCTGAAACAGTTCGGCTGAAACAAGCGGCGGGATGGCATCCGTAATCAAAATATCGCGGTATTTCAGCTCCCCGATGTACCGGCGGTTGTTCAGCATATGCTGGACGGTGTTGTAGGTCATGGGACCGCCGCGTGGGTTCTTAACGTGGTGCTCGTTCAGCCAGTCCCGGATCTCTGTCATGGTCGCACCTTCATTGTACCGCTTGAAGGCTTCCGCAACAAAGGGCGCCGTAAGGGAATCAGGTTGAAACCGCTGCTCTGCATCAATGACGTAACCGATTGGGACAGCCCCGCCGTTATACTTTCCTTTGAGCGCATTCTCGGTCATACCACGCACCACCTTCTCAGACAGGTCGGCGGAGTAATATTCGGCATAGCCCTCCAGCACCGACTCCAGGATGATACCCTCCGGCCCGTCCGAGATGATCTCGGTGGCGGACATGAGCTTGACGCCGTTCTTTTTGAGCTGCGTTTTATAACGGGCGCTGTCATAGCGGTTGCGGGCGAAGCGGTCCAGCTTCCAGACCAAAACGATGTCGAACAGCTTGCGCTCGCTGTCCTTGATCATCTGCTGAAACTGAGGCCGGTTGTCCGTTTTGGCCGAAATCGCCCGGTCAATATAATGCTTGACCACCGTGATACCGTTCTTCTCGGCATAGGCGGTGCACTCGCGAATCTGGCCTTCGATGGATTCTTCACGCTGGTTGTCCGATGAGTAGCGGGCATAGATGACGGCAGTCATGGTATAGCCTCCCTTCAGAATTAAATTTGGCAAAATTTTATTTCGTATAATTTATACCATGTTTTGTATTATTTTGCAAGAAGATCTTTAAAATGCCGTTCTCTCGGCTTTGCCCCTGTTTTGTTATAGAGGCGGACTATTGCATCCCAATTTTGCATTTATCACAAATTGTCCAGCCAGTCGATGTGCAACTTATCCAAAAAGATTCATCAGAAGAAGTTAATTTCCGCATAGATTGCGGCAAAACCATTCGTGGACAATCCTTTGCGGAACTGCTACACTGATATTGTCAAAAATGAAATGCCCAGAAAGGAGTGAAGCAGCATGAAGATCATTTTTCGAGCCGATGACCTTGGATTCAGCGAGGGGGTCAACTGTGGCATTTACCGCGCTGTCAAGGATGGCCCCATCACCTGCACCGGTCTGATGCCCAATATGCCCCAGGCGGCCGCCGGATATGAGATGATTCGGGATACCGGCGTGGAGGTGGGCCAGCATACCAACATCTGCGTGGGCCGGCCCTTGAGCGATCCGGCCAAAATCCCCTCTTTGGTGGGAAGCGACGGAAACTTCTGCACCAGCCGCGAGATACACGCCCGCAAACAGGACACCATTGTCCTGGAGGAGGTGGAACTGGAGATCCAGGCACAGCTGGACCGGTTTCGCGCGATCACCGGCAAGGACCCTGCCTATTTTGAGGGGCACGCCGTCATGTCGCCTACCTTCTTCCAAGGGCTGAAAAATGTAGCGGCCCGCAACGGCCTGCTCTACTGTGACCCGGTGGACCCCCAGTGGTCGAAAGAGCACGGCATCCAGTGCGCAGCTTTCTACCACCTGGATGAGAAGGGCCTCTATGACCCGTGCAAGTATATCTTCGGGGATGAAGCCAAACTGACGGATAAGGAGTGCTCCGTGCTGGTGTTCCACCCTGGTTATCTGGACCAGTACCTGCTGGACCATTCCTCCTACACCCTCATCCGGCCCATGGAAACGGCTTTCCTGTGCAGCGATGCCCTCAAGGAGTGGATGCAGCAAAACCAGGTGGAGCTCATGACATTTACGGGCCGAGTCAGGGAATTTTGGGGAAAGGACGGTCAGTGATACGCTATGCTGGACGCCAAGTTAGCCGATTTGCTGGAAGGCCTGTCAGAAAGTGAATATGTGCCCTCCCAGGCATTGGCCGGCCAGTGTGGGATCAGCGACCGTACCGTCCGAACACGGGTCCAGGAGCTGCGGGAGGAGCTGGAGCGTAACGGCGCGACCATCGAATCTCGGCAGCGCTATGGTTACCGTCTGGTGGTGCAGGACAGACAGAAGTACCAGATTTGGCTGAAGGATGAGCATGCCCGGATGCAGGAGGCCGTCCCCAACACGATGGAAGACCGCTTCCACTACCTCCTGGCGCTGTTCCTGCGGGACGAGAACTATCACAAGGTCGAAACGCTAAGTGAAACTCTCTGGGTCTCCACTAAAACCCTCTCCAATGAGCTGCGGCAGGTGGAATTTGCACTCGGGCACTATAACCTGACCATCGAGCGCAAGCCCCACTATGGGATGCGAGTCACCGGCAGCGAGTTTGATAAACGCAAGTGCTGCATGGACTACCTGATGCAATCCTGCTACGCTGAAGAAAGGGCAAAGACCAAACTGACCCCGCGCATCGGCGAAGTGCTGCTGGATGTGATACTGCGGCAGAGGATCAAATTCTCCGAAGCCGCTTTCCAGAACATCGTCTCCTATCTGTATATCGCCTGCCTGCGGGGAAGGGAAGGCAATGTGATCCGGCAAGCGCCGGAAAACCAACAGCTGCGGGTCCAAAACACCCAGGAGTACAGCGTGGCACAAATGCTGGTGCAAAAGCTCCGGGAAGTGGAGGTCGAAATCGCAGACACACAGGCTGAGATGATGTACATTGCCGTTTTTATTGCGGGGCGGCGCATTTTGGGGGACGAATCCAAATTGCAGACCAACCCCGTGGTGATGAAAGCGGTCAATGAGCTCAGTGCTTTGCTGCTGGACTGCATTCAGCGGGTATACAACCTGAACTTCAGAGAGAATCTGAATGTCCGCATTGCACTGTACAACCACCTGGCCACCTTCCATATCCGCATGATGTACGGTATCCCGATGCCAAACCCCATTTTGGATGAGGTCAAACAGAACTATCCCTTTGCTTTTGCCATAGCCCAGCGGGCTATGGTGGAGCTGGAACAGTTCTACCAGCGCAAGATCCCTGAAGATGAGACCGGCTACTTTGCCATCATCCTGGAAATGGCACTAGAATCCCTCAAGGAGAACATTGAGAAGAAAAACATCCTGCTGGTGTGCATGACAGGCAAATCCAGCAGCCGGTTTTTGGCCTTCCGGTTCCGCAACGAATTTGAGGTCTATATCAACCGGCTGGATGTGTGCAGCATGTATGAATTCGAGCAGTACGACCTGCACGACATCGACTATGTATTCACGACGGTGCCGCTGCACACTACGGTCAAAATCCCTATCTATGAGATCAGCAACTTTTTGGATGAGAGCGACATCCCCCAAGTGCGCCGGAAGTTGGAGCAGGGCAGCGTGGACTTTCTCCGCCGGTATTACCGGCGGGAGCTGTTCTTCCCCCATATTCAGGCTGAAACCCGGGAGCAAGCACTGCACCAGATCTGCCACCAAATGGCGCAGGTCTATCCCGTGCCAGAGGAAGAGTTCTGCGCTTCGGTACTGGCTCGGGAGCAGATGGGCGGCACCGATTTTGGCAACAACGTGGCCATCCCACACCCGGAGGAGTGCTTCGTAAAAGAGAATGTAGTCTGTGTGGCCATCCTGGACAAACCCATCCGCTGGTCCGCCAATATGGTGCAGCTGGTGATCTTGGCGGCCATCTACGATTCCGCTTCAGCCCAAGCCCAAAAGTTTTACCAGCTGACCAGCTCGCTGATCAGCGATCGGATACGGCTCAAGCGCATCATCGCCAAACGGGAGTACGAACATTTTATGAAATTGCTTTTGGAGTAAAAGGAGGAATCCAAATGGCTTTGCCCGACAACTTTCTATGGGGCGGCGCAGTAGCCGCCAACCAATGCGAGGGTGCTTACAATGAAGACGGCAAGGGCCTGAGCGTGGCAGATGTGATGACGGCGGGTGACGCCCACACCAAACGCCGAATCACCGACGGCGTCATCCCCGGCGAATACTACCCCAACCACGTGGGCATCGACTTCTACCACCACTATAAAGAGGACGTCAAACTCTTTGCCGAGATGGGCTTCAAGTGCTTCCGCACGTCCATCGCCTGGAGCCGCCTCTTCCCCCAGGGGGACGAGGCCGAGCCAAACCCGGCAGGGGTGCAGTTCTATCATAACCTGTTTGACGAGCTGCACAAATACGGCATTGAGCCGGTGGTGACCATCAGTCATTACGAAATGCCCTACGGTCTGGTGAAAAAATACGGCGCCTGGCGGGACCGGCGGCTGGTGGATTTCTTCGAGAACTACTGCCGGGTCATCTTCAACGAATACAAGGGTAAGGTCAAATACTGGATGACCTTCAACGAGATCAACGCCATCGAGTTCGGCCCTTGGAACCCGGCGGGTCTGGACATTCGCTCGGACGAAAACCGGATGCAGGTGATCTACCAGGCGGCCCATCACCAGTTTGTAGCCAGCGCCAAAGCGGTGCTGCTGGGCCACAAGATTGACCCCGAGAACAAGATCGGCTGCATGACCCTCTTTGGAGTGGTCTACCCCGAGACCTGCCACCCCCTGGACGCCAAGGCCGCCGACGATATGATGGCCACCATGCTGGCCTTCGCCGACGTGCAGTCCCGCGGGGAATATCCCCAGCGCCTGCTGAAAAAGCTGGAGCGCGCCGGGATCACCATCCAGAAAGAGCCAGGGGATGACGACCTGCTGCGCAGGGGGACGGTGGATTACATCGGGTTCAGCTATTATATGTCGATGGTCCAGGCCGGCCGCCCCACCGAGGCGGGCAGGGCCAAGGGCAATGTGGTGGCCGGGGTGGTCAACCCCTACCTGCCCTCCAGCGAGTGGGGCTGGCAGGTGGATCCCATGGGCCTGCGGCTGACCATGCGGCTGCTCTACGAGCGCTACCAGAAGCCCCTCTTTATTGTGGAAAACGGCTTGGGCGCTACGGACACGGTGAAAGCGGACGGAAGCATCCACGACAGCTACCGCATTGACTACCTGCGCCAGCACATCCAGGCCTTCAAGGCCGCGGTGGAGGAGGACGGCATCCCCCTGATGGGCTACACCCCCTGGGGCTGCATCGACCTGATCAGCGCCGGCACCGGCGAGATGAAAAAGCGGTACGGCTTCATCTATGTAGACCGGGACAATGACGGCAGCGGCACTTTGGAGCGCCGGCGCAAGGATTCGTTTTACTGGTACAAAAAGGTCATCGCCTCGAACGGCGAGGACCTGGATTAAAAGGAGGAACCACCTATGGCTGAAATGACCGAACAGGAAGAAATGCAGGTGTTTGAGCTGATCACCGCCGCCGGCGGTGCCAAGAGCACCTTTATGGAGGCCCTCTACAAAGCAAAAGAGGGCAAGTACGACGAAGCTGAAAAGCTGTTCAAGGAGGCGGACGGGTATTTCATCCAGGGGCACCATGCCCACGCCGCCATGATCGAGGCCGAGGGCCAGGGCGTTGAGACCACCGTCCGGCTGGTGCTGGCCCACGCCGAGGATCAGCTGATGAGCGCCGAGCTCACCAAAACAATGGTGGAGGAGATGATCGCACTCTACAAGCGGATCGACGCGCTGGAAGAGGCGCTGGAGCAAAAAAAGCAGTAAAGAGGAAAATCGCCAGCCATTCCTGTCTGGTAAAAATAAGGAGGAATTTTGTATGAAAAAGATTGTTTTGATGTGCAGCAATGGGATGTCCACCAGCTTGATGGTGGCTAAGATGCGGGAGGCCGCCGCCAAGGCAGGCTATGAATGCACCATCAACGCCTATTCTCTGGCAGCCGCCAAGGAAGTGGGCACCGATGCTGACTGCATCCTGATTGGGCCCCAGGTTAAGCACAAGCTGCCCCAGGTGCAGAAGGATTGTCCCGACGTGCCAGTAGCCGCCATTGAGATGAAGGACTATGGAATGATGAACGGTGCCGCCGTTCTAAAAGCTGCCCGCAAGTTGATGGGCGAGGAGGTGTAAGCCATGGCAGAGAAAAAGAGCATGACCGACCGGATGGCGGCATTCAGCGACGTCGTCAACGGGAATATCTACCTGCAAAGCATTTCACAGGGCATCATGACGTTTCTGCCGGTAATCATCATCGGTTCCTTCGCCAGTCTGTTTTCAGGCCTGCCGGTGGATTTTTGGCAGAACTTTATCCAATCTACCGGTATCAGCACCCTGCTGACTGCGTTGGTGAGAGCTACCACCAATATGCTGGGCCTCTACTTTACCTATGGCGTCGCCAGCGTCTTTGCCGACAAAAAGGAAGTCCACAGCAAGATCGCACCCATCCTTGCTCTGATTGTCTATGTGACGCTGCTGCCCACCGCTGTCGACGCCAACGGCACAGCGGTTCTTTCCTTCACTTACATGGGCACCCAGGGCATGATTCTGGGCATCCTCGTCGCTCTGCTGACCATCTCGGTCTATAAGGCAATTGTGGACGCCAAAATCGTTATCAAAATGCCAGCGGGCACGCCGAAACACGTTTCCAATACTTTTGTCTCTCTGATTCCCGGTCTGGTCATCGCATTGATGGCTCTGGTGCTGCGTGGTCTGTTTGCGCTGACCCCTTGGGGAAACGCCTTCGACTGCCTGTACAACATTCTGCAAATGCCCCTCAACGCCATCGTGGGCGAGAACCTCTTTACTTTGACTATCATCAACCTGTTGACCCAGGTGCTGTGGTTCTTCGGCATCCACCCTGGTTTCCTGTCTAGTATGACCGCCCCCATTATGTTTGGGTTGGATGGGGCTAACCAAGCTGCCTATGCTGCCGGGCAGGCTGTACCCAACATCATCGGTATGGCCTTTTCCTACAGCACCACCATTGCAACCGTTTATCCCGCTTTTGCCTTAGCCCTGCTACTGTTTGCCAAATCTGGCCAGCTTAAGACGGTGGGCAAGATTTCAGTAGCTCCTGCTTTCTTCGGCATCTCTGAGCCATTGATCTTCGGCGCTCCTGTTGTGCTCAACCCAACCATTGTGGTTCCCTGGGTGATTACCCCTGCGCTGAATTTCATCCTGGGCTATGCAGCCTGTGCCATTGGCATTGTGCCACGCTATGCCGGCGTGACGGTATTCAACTTCCCCATGATTGCTACCGGCATCCTCAACGGCAGCGCAGCCATCGCAGCGATGGAAGTAGTCCTGTGCGTAATTGACCTACTGATTTTCATGCCCTTTGTTAAGATGCAGGACAAGAAGAATCTGGAAGCCGAAAAGCTCGCCACCGAATTTGAGCAGAACTGAACGTTCCCCCTTTTCCCCGCAGCTATACGGGCGACGCCATGCGCTGCCTGTATGGCTGCCTTTTAATAAGGAGATGCACTATGTATTATCGTTCCCAGCCAGTTTCCGTCCATGTTCTTTGGATCGAAAGTCCCAGCAAAGAAAACCTCTACCTCGTCATTGGCCGACAGCGGGCCATCCTGATTGATGCGGGCTTGGGAGTAGGACATCTGCGGGCTTTTGTAGAAAATCTGACCAGCCTGCCCCTCACTGTCCTGCTGACCCATGGGCATATCGACCACGCCCCCGGCGCAACGGAGTTTGGCAAGGTCTATCTCAATAGCGCCGACCAGGCACTTTATCGCAGCCAGTGCAGTCTGGCTGACCGCCAGGGCTACCTGAAGGGCAATCTGAGGAATCGCTATGAGGAACTGACCGCTGGCAGCTTTGTGGAGGCTGACCCAAACAAGTACTTTGCCGAGCTGACCGACGGCATGATTTTTGATTTGGGCGAGGTGCATGTGCAGGCGGTGGCTTTCCCCGGGCACACCGCGGGCAGCACTGCTTTCCTTGTGGAGGAGGACAGGCTCCTGATTACGGGAGACTGCTGCAACAATTTTACTTTCCTCTTTGGACCGGAGGCCGCCCCAGTAGAGGCGTACAGGGAAACGGTCGTCCAAGTGCGGGACCGTCTGACAGGCCGGTACGATCGGATCTTTGTCTCCCATCATGGGCCCGAGCTGCCCGTTACCCTCCTAGATGAGATGATTGAGCTGTGTGATCAGGTATTGGCAGGCGATACCGATGACGTGCCATTCTCTTTTATGGGAATGAAAGCAACTATCGCTAAAAAGATGGATACTACTTTCCGCCGCTCCGATGGCAAGGCCGCCAACCTGGTGTACAGCAAATCCAAAATCCACAAAGCCCTTGCCTGCACATTGTGATCAAAAAAGGAGAGCTTGTTTTTATGCACATCGCGTTTGTATCTTTGGGCGCTTTCGGCCACATCAACCCCACCCTGGCGCTCGTCACCGAACTGGTCAAACAGGGCGTCCGGGTAACCTACTTCACCACCGAGGCTTTCCGCGGCATCATCGAGCCCACCGGGGCAAAATTCGTCCCCGTCCCTTCCTGGATGGCCGAGAACGACAAACACAACAAGGGCGGCGAGAAGAAAGAGGATGACGGCGGGGTGGCCGCCGCAGTGCCCTTCCTGTTTTTGAACGAGGCCGGGGCCCACATTGACACGGTGCTGGACACCCTGAAAGCCGACAGGCCCAACGCCATCGTCCACGACTTTGCGGGCATCGCCGGCACCATCGCCGCCGACAACCTCAAGGTGCCCAACGTCATGCTGTACACCAGCTACCCCTCCAACGACAGCTACTCGGTGGCCGCCGGCTTTGAGACCTGCCCCGCGGACCATCCCCTGCGCCAGGCCGCGGCCCAGCTAGCCCAAAGCTACGCCGAAAAGTACGGCTGTCGGCTACTGACGGTGAAGGAGATCTTCGACGGTCACGGGGACTTCAACCTGGTCATGATGCAGAAAAAGCTGGTGCCCAATTATGAGAGCTTTGACGACAGCTTTGTGTTCACCGGGGTGCAAATCGGCAAGCGGACCGCCTTCGGCAGCTGGAAGGCCCCCAACAACGGCAAGCCGCTCCTCTACTCCTCCCTGGGCACCGCCTTCAACAACTGGCCTGAGTATTACCCCATCCTGTTCGACGCGGTGCGGGACCTGGACATCAACGTCTTTGCGGCCCTGGGCTCCATCGACCCGGCCGGCCTGAAGGACATCCCCGCCAACGTGGAGGTGGGCCAGATGGTGCCCCAGTTGGACATCCTCTCCCAGGCATCGGTGTTTATCACCCACGCCGGCATGGGAGGCACCGGTGAGGCCATCTACTACGGCGTGCCCATGCTTGCCATCCCCCAGATGGAGGAGCAGGCCATCACCGCCCGGCAAATCGAAAAGCTGGGGCTGGGCTGCGCCTTCCTGGACAAAAACGCCATCACCAGCGAGAACCTGAAAGCCGCTATTGTCAAGCTGCTGACCGAGCCTTCCTATAAGGCCACCGCCCGCGCCTACAGCGAAGATATGCGCAGCCTGGGAGGGGCAAAAGCGTCGGCGGAAGCCCTGCTGGCCTATTTGAAACAGTAAAGGGAGACGATATCATGTCTAAATTTCCGAAAGACTTTTTGTGGAGCGCCTCCACCGCAGCCACCCAGATCGAGGGTGGCTGGAATGCGGATGGCAAGGGCGAATCCATCTGGGACACTCTGGTCCACGACGGCACCGGCCGCATTGCCCACAGCGAGAACGCCGATACCTCCATCGATTTTTACCACCGCTGGCGGGAGGACGTGGCCCTGATGAAACAGATGGGCCTGAAAGCCTACCGCTTTTCCATCAGCTGGCCCCGCATCCTGCCCGAGGGCGTGGGCAAGGTCAACGAAGCCGGCGTCAAATTTTACCAGGCCCTCTGCGATGAGCTTCTGCAAAACGGCATCCAGCCCCTGGTGACCCTCTACCACTGGGACCTGCCCACCGCCCTTTACCGCAAGGGCGGATGGAAGAACCCTGAAATCGTGGAGTGGTTCGCGGCCTATGTGGATGTAATCTCCAGGGCCCTCGGTGGCCGGGTGAACTACTGGATGACCTTCAACGAGCCCCAGATGTTCTGCGGGCTGGGAATGGTAGTGGGTGCCCACGCACCGTTTGAACAGAACGACGATGCCGCCATGATGGCGGTGACCAAAAACATCCTGCTGGCCCATGGCCGGGCGGTGCAGGTCCTGCGGAAAAACTGCCCCGGCGCCAAGGTCGGGATGGCCCCCACCGGCGACTGCTGCCTGCCCAAAGATGACAGCCCCGAGGAAGTGGAAAGGGCCCGTCAGAAGTCCCTCAGCGACTACCCCGGATACATCATGTCCAATACCTGGTGGGCCGACCCGGTGTTCCTGGGGCGGTATCCCGCATGGGCCAGAGAAAAATTCGGCGATATGCTGTACCCTATGACCGACGCGGAATGGGCCTTGGTGAGCCAGCCCCTGGACTTCTACGCCTACAACTGCTACCAGGGCACAGTGGACCTGGTGCCCGACCCGTCGAAATATGACGCCTACGCCTACCAGGGCAGCCCCCAGACCGCTGCCGCCTGGAACATCACCCCCAAGGTGCTCTACTACGCCAGCAAGTTCTGGTTCAAGCGGTACCACCTGCCCATCCTCATCACCGAAAATGGCTATTCAGGGCTGGACTTCGTCATGCTGGATGGCAAGGTCCACGATCCCCAGCGCATCGACTTTCTGCACCGGTATCTTTTGGAGGTGGCCCATGCCATTGATGATGGCATCCCAGTGATCGGCTACTCGATGTGGAGCTTGTTCGACAACTTCGAGTGGGCGGCGGGCTACAGCTGCCGCTACGGTCTGATTTATGTGGACTATCCCACCCTGCAGCGCACCGTCAAGGATTCCGGCTGGTGGTACCGGGACGTCATCGCGTCCAATGGGGAAAATTTATGAAGCATAGGCCCGTTAAAACACATCATATTTTTGTGCTCTGTTTACAAAACCACCCTTGACTTTTTGATGCTTCATCTAATTTCTTCCGCTTTTACTTGACAGCATCCTACTCTTATGCTACCATCTACTACAAGCCAACTCGCTTTAGAAGAATAAAGCGTCATAACTTTCTCTGCCGCCCCGCAACCACACCGAACCATTTTGCCGCCATTCACCTACGACAAAATCCTTTGGTCCCTTGCGGGGCGGCTTTCTTTATATTCCGAGAGAATTTGCAGCCGGACCACCGGCCTGCAATTCTTCATACCCGCACCTTGAAAACAGCATCAGCCGTCTGGATCTGGATACCGCGCCACGACCCCGCACAAAATGCGAGCGAGCCGGACAACGCCGCTGCAACACAGGGGCAGGAACGCAGATTCGGTGCAAGCGGCGACCCCCGTAATAGGAGACACTTCTATTTGCGTGCCTCTGGCACGCTTTAGGGGGAACCCATTTCTGCCCGCATACGCGGGACAGAAATTCCTTCCCCCTAATATCCCCTTGGGGACAAAATTCAGCCCCAGAACCGCGCACTCGCTACGCTCGTACACTCTCCGGGTCTGAATTTCCCTGTCTGTGTCTCGTTCGTCTGCACATGTCAGTCGAACGAGACTTCTTCTGAAGCACTCCCAGCTTTGGAAACCGAAATCCAATTTGAAATCTGTATTTTTATTTTGGACGGAAAAGCGATAAGCAAGTATCGACCTGTGGCCACAATTTCAAAATTGAAGTCGTGTCTCACATTCCGGTCGTACTTGTTGGGGAGTGCTTTCCCCAAACCCTGCTTTTGCTACGCGCTGTTTGGATGAGTATCATTCTAGGACGTGGTCAAACCCTACACATGAATGTTATCTTACACAAAGAATCAGAGTCTATTAAGCATTTCGGAGCAGTCAACTAGAACTTGCATGTCCCATTTCCGAGTAAAATCCAGGAAATCTTCTCACTGCTTTGTGCAATAGTTTCATGCGCAAACGCTGGGAATGTGGTGTTTACAAGTTGTGTCCAGCAGCCCAGTATGGTATAATTATATTGTATCCAGCAGCGCAAACAGAAAGCCAAAGGGCGCTCTCGCAATGTCTTAAGACAGGAGTGGTGAAAAAAGCATACCGCAAGTAAATGATGAGCCTATTCCACCCATAGTTTGAGAAAGGAATTCATCATGACAAAATTGAATCACACCAAGGCAAAGTGGGACATCGCCCGGTTTTTCTGTTATGCACTGCTGACGTCCTGCCTGTTTTCACGCGGTGTTTTCATGCTGTATCTGACCCACAAGGGGCTGACTGTTGCCCAGGTAGGCCTCTACCAAATGCTGGTACAGTTCTCCATGTTCCTGCTGGAAATCCCCACCGGTTCTGTCGGCGACAGAGTGGGAAAAGTTCGTTCCCTTCAAATCGGGACGCTGTTGCTGCTGCTCCATTGCGTTCTCATGATGGCGCTGCAGCAGCCTGCGGCGCTGGTCGCCCTGGGCTTTCTGGAGGGTATGGGCTATACATTCAGCAGCGGCAGCGACGATGCGCTGTTCTATGAGCTTCTTAAAAAGCACCATCGGGAGCAAGATTATCTGCAGCTGAACGCCAAGCTCAAGTCAGCCCAGTCCATTCTGACTGGCGCCACCATTTCCGCCGGCGCGTTCATCGTCTCCTGGTCCTGGGAGGCTGTATACGGTATCACCGCCCTCTGTCTGGGCAGCGCTCTTTTGGTGCTGACGCCACTCAGGGAACCTGCCATTTCAAAAACACTGCCAGCTGTCGGCGGCAAGGGAACTTTCTCCCGTCTCCGACAGCGGATTTTGTACCCCAATCTCACGGCATTTCTGCTCTGCGTCATTGGATTCAGCTTTATGGACGGTATTTCCGGCAGCTATTACAACTATAACCAAATCATTTTCCAGCAAGCGCAGATACCGGTCGCCCTCATTGGCATCTTCTTTTCCGCCAATTATTTTGCTGCATCAGCGGCCTATCTGTTCGCGACCTTGCTGTCCAGATGGCTGTCCAAACGGATTATCCTTTCCTGTATGATCGCTTTGCAGGGCGCGCTGTTTGTCTCGCTGGCGTTCACCCGGCAGCCCGTTTTATTTGTGGCGTTCGCCTTCATCTGCTGCCTGACACCGGAAGTCATCTATATCCTGGCGGACAGTATCATCCAAACATATATTGCGTCAGAATATCGGGCTACCATCCTCTCCGTGGTGTCCATGCTGCGGTCACTGATGTCTGCCGTGAGCTATTCTGTTTTGGGTGGCATTCTGGACCGGACAGGCACTACAGGTTTTATGCTTTTTCTGGCTCTAGTCTGCTTTGCCGCGCTGGGATGTTTCCGGCTCATCCCGACCTACCGCCAAAAATCACAGGACAAATCCGCATAACCGTTTGATGGTATAATCAAACACAGAAACTCCCGCCAGCAAGGACACGCGCCTTTGTTGGCGGGAAGTTTATTGCGCCGTCTTTCTGTCGATATTGTCATACCACCCAACAAAATCTGGAGGCCCTGCACCGCGCAGAGGGCCGCCGCGAAATGACGAGAGGAGGGCTGCATGAGCTGGACAAAGGACGATGTCCGCGATGAAATCTATGAGCAGGATGAGGAGGAAGACGAAGGTCCATCCTGGGTGGATGATAAAGGCAAAATTTTGGAGGCTGCTTTCTGTGAATACTTTCTTGAAAAGCATCCCCTGATGTGTCTGAAACAGACCTTATTTGACCTGGACGGCGAAGTGGACGAGGATAAGCTCATCTACGAGATTCACCAGGAAATACGCTATCACGCCCGCAATGATGTTGCAAAAAAGGTCAAGCGTTTGGTGGAGGCCCTCAAGATCGAGGCATACTGCGAGGAGTGGAAGCCGCAGCTCGACCGCATCCACATCCAGAACGGCACCTATTATCTGGACGAACGCGGTTTTGTTTCAGATAAGGAACTCTGCCTGAACCGGCTCCCGGTCGAATACCAGGCGGATGTCGCACCTCCCGTGCAATGGCTGAAATTTCTGGACGAGCTGCTGATTTCCGAGGATATTTTGACTTTGCAGGAATATATCGGCTACCTTCTCATCCCTTCCACCAAAGCGCAGAAGATGTTGATTTTGACCGGCAAGGGTGGCGAGGGCAAGTCCCGCATCGGGCTGCTTTTGAAGAAACTGCTTGGGCCTGCCGCCCACATGGAGGCCGTCCTCCGGCTGGAAACCAACCGTTTCGCCAGCGCCAATCTGGAACACAAACTGGTGATGATCGATGACGACCTGAATATGACTGTTCTCCCCGAAACACGGAACATCAAGTCCATCGTCACGGCCGAGGACCGCATCTGTGTGGAACGCAAAGGCAAACAGGCCACCCAGGGCTTGCTCTATGCCCGGCTGCTCTGCTTCGGCAACGGCAATCTGGTTGCAGCCCACGACACCAGCGATGGTTTCTGGCGGCGGCAGATTTTGATCTCGGTCAAGGACAAGCCGGAAGGCAGGACCGATGACCCTTACCTGATCGACAAGCTGTCGGAGGAACTGCCCGGCATCCTGCTCTGGGCACTGGAAGGGCTGAAGCGGCTTCTGGCGAATCAGTACCGCTTCACCCTCAGTGAGCGTGCCAAACAGAACCTTACTGCCGCTATGGAGGACGGCTGTAACCTCGACCAGTTCATGCAGGCCGACTCCTACGTCCGTTTCGACCCGGAAAGGTCGGCCAGGTCTACCTACCTGTTCCGTGCTTACAACAAGTGGTGCGCCGACAACTTGGAAAAACCGGCGACGCAAAAGAAGTTCAGTCAGTATCTTTTCAAGAACGCAGACCGGTATGGTATCCGCTTTTCCAAGCACATCGAGGGCGGCTACCGGGGCTATCGGGGCGTGTATGTCCGCCCTGATTGCGCCCTCGAATAAAATTGGGGCGGGAAGTGAAAATTTCCCGCCCCACGCGCCCCCTCGCCCGCAGCAACAAAAATAAATCGCATTACCGTTTTATTTTTTGCTTCGTTTTTTCAAAACCCGCCCCGCCTGCCCATGAACCCGCCCGAAGGGGCGCGTTCGGGGCGGGAGGGCGGCTGGGGCGCGTATTTCTGTATTCTGCGCAGAAAAAATTGGGAGGCCGGCTCTGGAGCAAAGCAGTGTCGGCCTCTCCTATTCCACACTTGGGGCTTTGCAAGCTGAATCATCCCCATGAGCCAGGCGGTGGACCGGAACAGGAGGTGGACTTGAACAAAAAGAAAAAAGTCGTCAACACTTCGATTTACCCCGATGAGGTCATCGAGCGTCTGGCCTGGTGCTTCTATCCTGCCATTCTGGAGTGCTTCAACAGCGAAGAAGGCCAGCGGGCCTTCGCCGTCTGGCAGGCGGAACAGGCCAGACCCACAGCCAAAGAAAAACAGGACGTTCCCGCTGGGGAACGCCCTGACATCCATACACAGCTTTTTTCAAGTTGGGTGCGTCCTTCTGGGCGCACCTTTTTATATTTAAGGATAGTTCAAACACTTTATAAATGCTCTACTTATAAAAGAACTTTTATATTCGCAGAATGGTTAAAAAAGGAAGATAATACATCTTTAATCTCCTTCAACTGTATTTCTAAGTATGGGGTAGCAAAACCGGTATCTTTTCCCTGGCTTAAATATTTATAATATACTTTCATTAATTCTTTCTTATCATCTTCTGATACCGACTTTTTCTCCAATGATAAAACTTTTATACTAAGGTCAATACCGTCAATTTGAATAAATGTTTCTTGATTAACTTTTAAAGCTTCTTCTACTGAGACTGTAGAATATATACGATTTTTAGGTGAAGTCTTCATTTCAAATAGCCTCTCATGATAAATCAAATCAATTAATGCCGTCTTTTAGTATTTCTTTAAAGTTATTGGCAAATTTTGTCAAATCAAAGTTCATTTGTCTAATATAGAGCTGCAAAATAGAAGCTATTACTCTATCTATTCGGTAATAATCCAGACAATATAAAAAGGATTTATATTCATCCGATTTTATTGATACGCCAAATGTGATAATTGGATACTTTTGTATATTGCTGTCATCCACGCTATAATTATATAAGTTTTCATCAAAGAGAGGAATTGCAGTTATAAAATCCTTCCAATCAGTAGAAATTTTATATTCTTCAGGATTGATTGAGTGAATTAGTGGATGCTTTGCCTCAAATGCTGCTTTAATTAACTCAGAATAGGGAAACTCTTTTACTCCAACATCTGTACCGGCTGCCTGTTCCGGCCACAATGATGCACACATTCGTAAATATTTTATCTCGTTTTTATTTGGCGAAGGACATATACACCGGAAATGAGATCTGATATTAGGCTGAGAAGTCTCTGGAGGCTTATTAATAAAGTTCACTATAAAACCGTCACATAGAACTTGCATGAACGAGAAAAAAAGTGAAGTGTCATCTATCTCCCTTTTTTTCTTTTTTCCCTTTCTAAAATGCATTTCTTGAATTGCCATTTGTCTATAAATCCCTAGAGATTCAATAAAATGCTCTGTATTTTTAATAAAATTGTTGGACAAGAACAAAACTTTGGGAGATCTTCCGTTTACTGTTCCCAGCTCAAAATATGAATGAACTGTCGTCTGTGATAGCGGTAAAACAATCTTGTTATGCTTTCTATTTTCTTCTCGTGTGTACAAACGATAATCTTCAACAAACGTCCCACCATCGTTCGTGCTTCTGACGTATACATCAATCGAGTTTAAATCTAGTCTCAAAACGTAAATAGAATATGCATGAAGTTGTGAATGATCTGATAATGATTCATCTGGCCATCCAATTCCTGTTGATAACGTTGTAAGCGACTGCCGATTATTTGACCAATTGACGACATCACGAGTATGTGTATGCCCACATAAAAAGAGCTGCGCATCAATTCCTCGTTGTCCAATCAAAAAATTTTGTACAGCATCCTCATCTTTCCCTTCCAAATGATTTAATGGATGATGAGCCATTGCGATTACAACTGGATTATTACCAAGTTCTCTTGCATTTAATCGAATTTCTTTATATTGTTTTTCTAATTCTTGAAGTTGAAAATCCCCAAGTTTAAGATTTCTTCGATCTCCATCCCCTCCGTTAGCACTCCAAGCAGTATTAAATCGGACAAAAATGTACTGTTGACCATTTATGTTCAATTCATTACATCCAAATGTTTCGATTGAATTCTCTGCCTTAAAGAAAATTTGATGTATTTCTTCTGTTAATTGCTTATATTCTTTAAATGCTTTATTAAAAAAGCCCCCAAATGATTTGAAAAATTGTTTATCGAAAGGGCCTGGCATCTGGCATAAAGCTTTTGTTGGATAATCAAGAGATTTATCGTGATTTCCTGGAACAAAATATATTTCTTCTACCTTTTTGCCTATTTTCTCAAGGCTTGTATTTAATTTTTCAAAGAAATGTTTAACTAATTTTTTTGCTGTATAATCTCCGCGATCAACAATGTCACCGGTTACAATAATAATAATATTTTGTGAATAAAACAATTGTTGCTCAATATCTTTAATTAATGCATCGTATAATTTTAATGGCTGTGCACCAGTTGTATTGAAATGAAGATCAGAAAGATGGAGTATGGTCAAATCAGTCGTCAAACTATTTAATGTATCATTTGACAAGTTTTCCATTTATCTCAACCTCCTTAAGTGCAACAATGGTTGTATTTTTGTCTTTAATTTAACAAAGGGCTATTTATGCCATAAATCAGAATACACAAGTTCTATATATTATATAAAATTTTCCGTGGATATGTCAACAGTTTTCACAAATTTGTTTTTAGTTCTTATATGTTCTAGCAGGTTGGGGATAGTGTCAAGTATTGGACCTGTTGACAAAGTCTCCTCAAATTCTCCTCCCTATGTTATAATAAAACAAAGGAGGGAAGGAGTATGATGGGACGGCAGAGTGGTCAATTAAGTATGGTGGTCATGGACCTGTCAGAGCTAATTCCTGACGATCATTTGCTTCGTCGGATCTCTCGGGTCATCTCGTTTGACTTCATTTATGAACTCCTGGAACCATACTACCCTCCCAACGGTCGTCCGTCGGTCGATCCTGTCAGTATGTTTAAAATGCTGCTGGTTGGATATCTATATGGGATCAAATCAGAACGTCGACTTGTACAGGAAGTCCAATTGAACATTGCTTATCGGTGGTTTTGCGGATTTGAATTATCAGATCGTATTCCTGATCACTCTACGTTTAGCAAAACACGCCAGCGTAAGTGGAATGAAAGTCAATTGTTCCAATCTGTTTTTCGTGAAATTGTGCGGCGCTGCGTGAAGAGCGGCTTGGTAGATGGAAAAGAATTGGCAGCAGACGGCACATATCTTCCAGCAAATGTCTCCAGAGACAGCTGGGTTGAAACCGAAGTAGAAGCTGAATTGAGTATGCAGAGTTATTTGGATTGCTTGGATGAAGAACTTTCGAAACAACCTGGTTTCAAAAAGCCGCCAGTTAAAACAGTCAAAAAGCGCCGCATAACCAGTAAAACAGATCCCGACAGTGGATGCATAAACCATGGTAAGAAGAGCGGCATTGGCTATCTGATGGAAACAACGGTAGATTGTAAATGCGGAATTATAACAGGTGTAGATGTGTATCCAGCCAATGAAAAAGAAAGTTTATTGGTTCTGCGCCATTTGGAGCGACAGATTAAGAATGGCGTTCCAATGAAAAACATTGTACTGGATCGCGGCTATGATACTGGTGCGGTTCATCGCGGTCTGGAGCTCCTTGGCATTACCGGATATATTCCCGCTATCCAGTTCTCCAATTCCCCTGAAAAGTATGGATTTTCTTATTTACCCAAAGAAGATGCGTTTTCTTGTCCAGAAGGAGTCCGACTTGTTTACCAGCGATTAAATTGCAGCCAGACAACTGGAAAATACTTACGATGCTACCAAGTACAAGGTGATGCCTGCAGAACCTGTAAACGACAGTCAGATTGTTTCAAGCAAACTGGCATTCGGCGCAGAATCCTTGGGAGTAGCTGCTATCCGGCTTTCTACAGGGGGCATGAGCGTATCGGAAGCGACACCTATTGGCATATGATGCGCTTGCGCAAAATATGGGCAGAGGGATCGTTCGCAGTGCTCAAACGAGAGCACTGCCTGTCCAAAGTTAGAAAAAGAGGCATTTCAGCTGTAACCGAGGAATGCCTCTTATCCGTTATGGCCTTGAATCTAAAAAGGATCGCAAAGGCTATCCTTTTATTCTTATCTAAGACAAAAAATATGGATTGGAGACTTTTTTCTCCAGTCCATATTTTATTTTGTCAACAGATCCCTTATTGTACATTATTAGTTGAGTCTTGGCTGTAATTTTGGGCAGAAAATAGGGACGCATTAGACAGTCTTTAGTAAAAGAAAAAATCCGAACCCTTCTCCTATTGGAAAAAAGTTCGGATTTTGTGCATGTGGTGCGGATAAGAGGACTTGAACCTCCACCGAGTTGCCCCGATTAGAACCTGAATCTAACGCGTCTGCCAATTCCGCCATATCCGCTTATTTGGTTTTGCGTCCCTGCCGTACTGGCTGGGACGTGTGTTATTATACCACATCGCGGCGGATTGTCAAGCACTTTTTTCAAATTGTTTTCGGGGCGGTCGGGTCATGCCTCCCGGTCGCCCCGGCCGGGCTCGGCGCCGGTCCAGCCCAGGCGCTTTGCGTCGGGGGATGCGTCCCCTTCCCGCCGGGCGGTGTCATAGGCGTCGGTGCCGTAGTAGGCGGAGGGCGGCCCCAGCTCCAGCCAGAAGTCCTCCGGCTCGGGCAGGCGGGAGGCCCGGTCCTCCCCGGCGTTTTGGGGGGCCGGGCCGGCCTTGGGGTGAGGGCCGGCGGCCCGGCTGTTCCTGTCGTTCATGGCAAATCGCCTCCTTCGTGCATACAGTCTGCCCCGGCAGGCCAGACTATATCCGCAAGGGAGGCGTTTTGATGGAGACCAAAGGCTGGAAAAGTTTCTGGACGGCCCTATGGGTCAGCCTGCTGGTGCTGCTGCCCCTAGTGGCGGGCACCGCGGTGCTGGCCCAGCGGCAGGCGGCGGGGCGGGTGCGCGCCTCCGAAAGCCAGAGCGGGGTCCCGGTGCAGCTGCCCCGGGCCGAAAACCACCTGACCCTGCTGGCCTGCGTGGCCGGGGAGGACCCGGCCTTTGTCCTGCTGTACCTGAACGCCGACCAGAACTGCATCCACCTGTTGGGGGTGCCCGGCCAGCTGGCCGTCCCCTTCAGCGACGGGGAAGCCTCCCTGGCCGACTGCTATGCGGCGGCCGGGCCGGCCCGGTGCCTGCAGGGCCTGGGCGCGGTGGTGGACCTGCCCGAGGACGCCCGCTATCTGGCCGCCACCCCTGAGACCCTGGCCGGCCTCTGCGACGCCTATGGCAGCCTGCGGGTGGGTTTTTCGGGGGTTTTGTCGCCGGAGGAGCGCACCCGCTTTGACCAGACCGGCGTGCGGGACTGGGACGGCGCTTCGGCCCACGCCTTTTTGCAGGAGCTGGCGGACAGTCTGGCCCCCGACACGGCCGCCGCCGCCCGGGCCGCCGTCTGGGACGCTTTTTTCCGGCAGAACCTGGAAGCCCTGCCCGCTGCCCTGCCCGACAGCCTGCGGGAGGCCAGCGGCTCCCTGCTCACCGACCTGACCGCCGCCGACCTGCTGACCCTGGAGGACACCCTGGAGCTGCTGGCCAACAACGGCGCCGTCGTGGAGAGCTCCGTCCTGCCCGGCCGCACCGACCGGCGCAGCGGCCTCTATGTGCTGGGCGAGGAGGCCGGGCCCGCGGTGCAGGCCTTTTTCAACGTTGCGGACAGCGCTCCGGCCAGCGGGACGCAGAGCGCGTCGTCCAGCGCCCCGTACCCCAGCACCAGCGTTCCCGGCGGGCAGCCGGCGGGGCCGTCCATGTAATAGCTGCTGAGGGCCGCCAGTCGGATGCCCGTCTGCCGGGCGGCCGCCGCCAGAGCCGTGTCCGGCGGGATATTCGTCCCCCGCAGCCGGAGCAGCAGGTGCAGCCCGGTGTGCAGCCCCGACAGGGCCGCCGCCGGACCGAAGGCCTCTTCCAGGGCGGCGGCCAGGGCGTTGCGCCGGGCCTTGTAGGCCACCCGGCTGCGGGCCAGATGCCGGGTGAAGTACCCCTCCCGGATAAAGCGGGCCAGGGTCTGCTGCTCAAAGCGGCCCACCGTGCCGGAGTACAGGCTGTACCGCCGGCCCCAGGCCGGCAGCAGGTGGGCGGGCAGGACCATATAGGCGATGCGGATACCCGGAGCCAGGCTGCGGGCCACCGTGGACAGATAGATCACCGGGCCGTCGGCCCCGGCCATCCCCTGCAGGCTGGGCAGCGGGCGGGTATCGAAGCGGAACTCCGAGTCGTAGTCGTCCTCGATGATGTACCGCCGGCCCGGGCGCTGGGCCGCCCAGCCCAGCAGCTCCGCCCGGCGGGGGGCGGGCATGGTCACCCCGGTGGGGAACTGGTGGCTGGGGGTGACGTAGCAGACCGCCGCATCCGACGACGCCAGCGCCGCCACCGACAGCCCGCCCTCGTCCACCGGCGCCAGCCGGCAGGGGCGGCCGCTGTTTTCCAGCACCTGCCGGGCCCGGGGATAGCCGGGGTTTTCCACCGCTGCCGGACCCGGCAGCAGCGGGGCCAGCAGGCTGAGCAGATGCTCGATGCCCGCCCCCACAATGATCTGTTCCGGCGCGCAGCGCACCCCGCGGTATTCTTCCAGGTAGCCTGCCAGGGCCTGGCGCAGCTCCATCTCTCCCCGCGGGTCCCCTCGGGCCAGCAGGCCGGGGGAGGTATACAGCAGCTCTTTTTGCAGCCGTGCCCAGGTCCGCGCCGGAAACAGCCGGGTGTCCACCCCACTGGTGGACAAATCGTACCGCACCGGGGGATCTTCGGCCGGCGGGGCGGCGGGCAGCGCCGGCGGCGGAGCGTCCTGCCCCGGGGGGGCCGGCCGGGCCGGGTATTCCTGTACATAAAAGCCGCTGCGGGGGCGGCTGGCCAGATAGCCTTCGGCGGCCAGCATCTGATAGGCCCCGTCCACCGTGTTCACCGAGACGGACAGCGCTTCGGCCAGGCTGCGCCTGCCGGGCATCCGGGCGCCGGCGGGCAGGGCGCCCGCGCTGATCTCCCGGGCGATGCTGCGGTAGAGCTGTTCGTACAGCGGCACCTGGGACGCCGGGTCCAGCGCGGCGGTCAAATGGAGCATGGCTCTCCCTCCTTTTTAAATTGGCCCCATAAAAAAGTTGCATTCTGGGTATTTTCATGGCACCAGTTTTCGCTATAATAGGAGCATACCCGCCCGGGCCGTCTGTGTCAAGGGGGCGGGCAGAATTTGTCAAACTGGAGGGATCGCCATGTCATCCACTGCCATGTGGCTGCTGCTGGCCGTCGTGGTCGTTGTTATCCTGTTCGCCAGTGTGCTGTACAAGCGCACCTTCACCCCCCATGAGCTGGCGCTGACCGGCGTCATGGCGGCCTTGAGCTTTGCGGCCTACCTGTTTTTCCGGGTGCCCTTTTACGACGGGTCGTCGTTCCATCTGGGCAACACCTTCACCGCCCTGGCCGCCCTGCTGATGGACGGCGTCTCGGGAGGGCTGGCCGGCGCCATCGGGCTGGCCCTGGCCGACATCCTGGCCGGCGACCCGGGCTACGCCATCACCACCTTCGTGCTCAAGTTCATCATCGGCGTGGTCTGCGGGCTGACGGCCCACCGGCTGTGCCGGATCGACACCGCAGACCCTGCCCGCCGCCTGCCTTATGTGCTGCGGGTGACGGTGTCGGCGGGGTCGGGCCTGCTGGTCAACGTCATCACCGACCCGCTGCTGGGCTATTTCCGCAACGTTTACATTTTCGGGCAGGACTACTCGGTGGCCCAGGCCCTGGCCGGCGTGGCCGGCGGGGTCACCCTGGTGAACAGCCTGGTCTCCACCGCCTGCGCGGTGCTGCTGTACCTGGCCGTCCGCCCCGCCCTGGACCGGGCGGGCCTGCTGCCCCGGCACACCCCCAAGGGCGGCCTGCACCAGGCCAAAAAGGCATAAGCCGCCTTGCCCCCGCATACCCATAACAGGAGCCATACCGCCGTGGTGTGGCTCCTGTTTTTGTGTGTCAGGGAGGTGCGGGGCATGATGCAACTGCTGGCTGTGATCAACGGGGCGGTATGGGGGCCGCTGGGGGTGGGGCTGCTGGCCGCGGCGGGGCTGTGGATGACGGTGCGGACCGGCTGGTTCCAGCTGCGGCGCCTGCCCCTGTGGCTGGGGCAGACCCTGGGGGCCATCCTGCGCCGCAGCCCCGACCTGTCCCGGGAGGATGCGGGGAGCATCAGCCCCCTGCAAAGCCTGTGCACCGCCCTGGGGGCCACCATCGGCACCGGCAGCATCGTGGGGGTGGGCGCGGCCCTGATCGGCGGGGGGCCGGGCGCCATTTTCTGGATGTGGGTGATGGCCTTTTTCGGGATGATGACCGCCTACGCCGAGAACCTGCTGGGCCTGCGGTACCGGCGGTTTTGGGGCGGCGCCTGGCACGGCGGGCCCATGTACTATCTTTCGGCGGGGGTGGGGGCCCTGCCCCATGGCCGCCGGGCCGGGCGGGCGCTGGCGGGCAGCTTTGCTGTGCTGTGCGTGCTGGCCTCTTTCGGCATCGGCAACCTGAGCCAGGTGAACGCCATTGCCGCCAGCCTGGAAGGGGCCTTCGGCCTGCCGCCCCTCCTGACGGGGGCGGGGCTGGCCCTCCTCACCGGGCTGGTCCTGCTGCGGGGGATGAAAGGGGTCGCCTCTGCCGCCGGCAAGCTGGTCCCCTTTATGGCGGTGTTCTACCTGGCCGGGGCGGCCCTGGTCATCCTGACCCACGCGGCGGCCCTGCCGGCGGCTTTGGAGGCCATCTTCCGGGGCGCCCTGGGGCTGCGGGCCGCCGGGGGCGGCATCGTGGGCTACGGCACCGCGGCGGCGGTGCAGTGGGGGTTCATGCGGGGCAGCTTTTCCAGCGAGGCGGGGCTGGGGTCCTCGGCCATCGCCAGCGGCCCGGCCTCCACCGGCGAGCCCGCCCGCCAGGGGATGTGGGGCATCTTCCAGGTGTTCGTCTCCACCTTCCTGGTCTGCACCATGACCGCCCTGGCCATGCTCACCGCCGGCCTGGTGGACCTGGACACCGGCCGGATGCTCTCCCCTTCCCCTGCGCCCGGGCTGGCGGGCGAAGCCTTTTCCTCCGCTCTGGGGGGACTGGGGCCCGGGTTTGTGGCGGGGGCAGTGCTGCTGTTTGCCTGGTCGTCGGTGCTGGGCTGGAGCCAGTACGGCGCCGAATGCTGGGGCTACCTCTTTGGCCCGGGGACGGTGTGGGCCTACCGGCTGGCTTTTCTGGCCCTGATCCTGGCCGGGGCCACGGCGGATTTCACCGCCGCCTGGGCCTTGTCCGACACCTTCAACGGCCTGATGATGCTGCCCAACCTCATCGGCCTGTTCGCCCTTTCGGGCGAGGTGGCGGAGGAGACCCGCGCCTTCCTCCGCCGCCAGAAGCCGTAGAAACAAAAAGGCTCCCCCACTCGCCTTTTGCAGATGAGGGAGCAGTTTATTTCTTTTGCTTCCCCCCAACGGGGGGACCGGCGCAGCGCGTCGGCAGGGGGGCAGAGAAAAGTCTTTTGGTTACTTTTCTTCAGAAAAGTAACTTACTGGGGCTGCTTGCCGATATAGGCCAGGATGCCGCCGTCCACATACAGGATGTGGCCGTTGACAAAGTCGGAAGCCTCGGAGGCCAGGAAGACGGCGGGGCCGCCCAGGTCCTCGGCGTTGCCCCAGCGGCCGGCCGGGGTCTTGGAGACGATGAACTGGTCGAAGGGATGACGGCTGCCGTCGGGCTGGCGCTCACGCAGGGGCGCGGTCTGCGGGGTGGCGATATAGCCGGGGCCGATGCCGTTGCACTGGATGTTGTACTCGCCGTACTCGGAGGCGATGTTCTTGGTCAGCATCTTCAGGCCGCCCTTGGCTGCGGCGTAGGCCGACACGGTCTCGCGGCCCAGCTCGCTCATCATGGAGCAGATGTTGATGATCTTGCCGCCGCCCTGCTGGATCATGTCGGGGATGACCGCCTTGGAGACGATGAAGGGGGCGTTCAGGTCCACGTCGATGACCTGGCGGAACTGGGCTGCGGTCATCTCGCACATGGGGATGCGCTTGATGATGCCGGCGTTGTTGACCAGGATGTTGATGTGGCCCACTTCCTCGGTGACCTGCTTGATGAAGGCGTTGACGGCGTCCTCGTCGGTGACGTCGCAGACATAGCCGTGGGCGTCGATGCCGGCCTCTTTGTAGGCGGCCAGGCCCTTGTCCACCAGCTCCTGCTTGATGTCGTTGAAGACGATGGTGGCGCCGCAGTTTGCCATGGCGGTGGCGATGGCAAAGCCGATGCCGTAAGAAGCGCCGGTGATCAGGGCGATCTTGCCGGTCAGATCAAAGGATTTTGCAGTACAGACAGACATTGTTTGTATACCTCCTGTCACAGCGCAGCCAGGCTGCGCCGTTTGCTCTGCGGCGCAGGGGATGCGCCGCCCGTTGATTTAATGATACCGCCCGGCCGCCCCGATGTCAAGGTTTGCGGGGCCTCTTGTATCCCAAGTGCATAATCTGCTATAAAAAAAGCAAAATCCGCCGATCCCGGCCGCCCCCGCCGGCCCGCGCCGGGGCGCAAAAAGCCCCGCGCTGCGGCAAAGCAAACACAGCGCGGGGCGGGGATAGCAGGTGCCGGGCCTATCCCTCCCTGCCCGGGCGGGCAGAGCGGGGATCAACCACCGGACGTATGGTCAGCGTGCGGAAACGTACTTGTGCAGGGTCTTGCGGACGGCGCCGGGGCCGGCGTACAGCTCGGCCACCATGGCCTCGATCTTCTCGCCCAGGCCCGCCTCGTACAGATCGACGCCAAAGACGTCCTTGCGGGTGTAGAGGGCCTTCAGGCAGCTGAAGTCCTGGGGGCCTTCCTTGACTTCCAGGGGAGCCACGATGGCGCTCAGCTCGGCCAGCAGCGGATCGGGAGAGGGCTCGAACGCCTTGCCCTCGTCGTCGATGCCCTTGATGTAGCGGGCGTAGCCGGCCAGCACCAGGGGGATCAGGACCAGGTTGTCCATATCCAGGCCGCGCTCTTTATAGGCCTTGATGGTCTCGCCAAAGCGGATGGACAGCTTCTGGGAGGTATCGGTGGCGATGCGCTGGGGCGCGTCCGGCATGAAGGGGTTGGGCAGGCGGCGGTTGAGCACCGCGCCGATGAAGTCGGCGGGCTTCAGGACGCCGGGGTCCACCACCACGGGCATGGCCTCGATGTAGCCCATCTTGGTGATCAGGCCGCGGATGTCCTCGTCGGCCATTTCGGCGCTGATGAGGGTGTAGCCCAGCAGGCAGCCATAGATGGACATGGCGGTGTGCAGCGGGTTGAGGCAGGTGCAGACCTTCATCTTCTCGACCTTGTCCACCGTCTCGCGGTCGGCGTACATGACGCCGCCCAGCTCCAGCGGGGGCCGGCCGTTGGTGTACTTGTCCTCGATGACCAGGTACTCGGTCTCCTCGGCGTTGACAAAGGGGGCGGTGAAGGTGTGGCGGTCGGTGACGATGGTGTAGTTGTCCTCGAAGCCGTCCTCTTCCAGCATCTTCTGGACCTTGGCGTCGGGGCGCGGGGTGATCTTGTCGATCATGCTCCAGGGATAGGAGACCTTGCTCTCATCCTTGACGTAGTCCACAAAGCCGGCGGGGACGATGCCCATCTCGGCCCACTTTTCGGCGTAGGCAAAGACGCCGGCCTTGACCTTGTCGCCGTTGTGGGAGCAGTTGTCCATGCTCTGCAGGGTCAGGGGCAGGGCGCCTGCCTTGTAGCGCTCGTAGAGCAGGGCGGTGACCTTGCCCATGGCGAACTGTGCGCCCATGCCGCGCTCCAGGTCGGCGGGGTTGAAACCATAGCCCTTTTCGGTGATGGTGAAGGAGACCATCTGGAGGCTGGGCTTCTGGAAGATCTCGACCAGGCGGGCCCAGTCGTCGGTGAACTGGGGGTCGGCCTTGAGGCTCTCGGTGACCGAGGCGATGACCTTCTTCTCGATGGTGCCGGTGGACTGCAGGCAGACCAGCAGGCTCAGGTTGTCGTAGGGGCGGTAAGCCTTGTCGATGATCTCGTAGTCAAAGCTCTCGGCCACGATCACGCCGCGGTCGTACTTGCCCGAATCCAGCACCTGCTGCAGGATAGCCGCCGGGAAGGCGCGGAAGATGTTGCCCGCACCAAAGTGGACCCAGGTGGGCTCGGCCGCGGTCTTGGCCTTGACGGCTTCGCGGTCGAACTTGGGCAGCTGGTAGCCTTTCTCCGCCCAGACGGGGCTGATCGGGCCGTGTTCAATGTCAGTCAGTTTCATGTGGAAATACGCTCCCTTTCCTCTTTGTGCAGACGGCGCTTACTTCTTTTCAGCGTCCAGCTTGTCCAGCATGTCCCAGATGCCCCACATATACATGATGCCCAGGGCGCGGTCGTACAGGCCATAGCCGGGCCGGACGGTGCCGGGGCCCTCGCCCCACAGGTGACGGCCGTGGTCGGGGCGGATGTAGCCCTCGTAGTGGCAGTCGTGGTAGGCCTTGAGGATGTCCAGGATGTGGGTGTCGCCGTCGCAGTCCCGATGGCTGGCCTCCGAGAAGTCGCCGTTGGGGAAGTGCTTGACGTTGCGGATGTGGGCAAAGGCGATGCGGTCGCAGTGCTTGTAGATGATGTCGGCCACGTTGTTGTTGGGGTCGGCGTTCAGGCTGCCGGAGCACAGGGTCAGGCAGTTGTAGGGGTCGTCCACCATGGACAGGAAGCGGTCGATGTTCTCGGCGCTGGTCAGCAGGCGGGGCAGGCCGAAGATGTCCCAGGGGGGATCGTCCATATGGATGGCCATCTTGATGTCGCACTCATGGCACACCGGCATCAGGGCCTCCAGGAAGTACTTCAGGTTCTCCCACAGTTTTTCCTTGGTGACGGGGGCGTAGGCCTTGAACAGCTCGTCGAGCTTGGCCATGCGCTCAGGCTCCCAGCCGGGGAAGGTCATGTTGTACTTCTCGGTGAAGCTCATGATGTACTCGGCCATGGCCTTGTAGTCGCTCTGGATCATGTCCTTCTGGTAGTAGAGGGCGGTGGAACCGTCCCCCACCGGGTGGAACAGGTCGGTGCGGGTCCAGTCAAAGATGGGCATGAAGTTGTAGCAGATGACCTTCACGCCGAACTTGGACAGGTTGCGGATGGTCTGGATGTAGTTGGCGATGTACTGGTCGCGGGTGGGCAGGCCGATCTTGATGTCGTCGTGGACGTTGACCGACTCGACCACGTCCATGTTGAAGCCGTACGGCTCGAGCTGCTTTTGGACCTCGGCGATCTCATCGACCTCCCAGATCTCGCCGGGCATCTTGCTGTGCAGGGCCCAGACGATGCTGGTGACGCCGGGGATCTGCTTGATGTCGGACAGCGTGATCTTGTCGTTGCCCTCGCCATACCAGCGGAAACCCATTTGCATTGGCATAGTCTTTCTCTCCTTTGTGCTGAATTTGCGCAGCCGCCCCGCGCCGGGCACAGAACGGCATCTTGTTACATTCCATTCTAGTATATCAATCCAGATTTGGCAAGTGGTAATCTATCCATTCTTTTGGGTTGTTTTTTGTGGATTGTACCTAAACAAGAAAAACCGTGAGAAAAATTTACAGTTTCTCACGGTTGATTTTTCTATTTTGACCAGAATTTTCAAAATCGGTGCAGAACTTTCTCTGCCCTCAGCCTTCGATAAAATAGTCCGGATGCACCTTGCGGGCCGCCTCCACCGACACTTTGTAGCGGGTCAGATGCTCCCGGAGGGCCCGCTCCAGGGCGTCGGGGTCGCCGGCCTCCAGGGCGTCCACGATCTTGCCATGCTGGCCGGGCACCGAGAAGTTCTCTTCCAGCATCAGGCTGAACAGGCGCAGCCGCTCGATGTGCTTGAAGGTGGACAGCATATGGTCGAAGTGCTCTTCCATGCCGCAGAACTCGAAGGCCAGCCGGTGGAACCGGTTATCGATCTCCAGCATATGGCTGGTCTTGAGGGGGGTGTTGGGGGCGGCGCCCGCCGCCTGGTACTCCTGGATGTTGGCGCGGTAGGCTGCCAGATGCTCGGGCCTGCAGTGCTTGCAGACATGGGTGAGCATCTCCTTTTCCAGGGTGAAGCGGGCGAACTGCTCCAGCCGCATCAGTTTCAGGTCCATAGGGGCGACGTAGGTGCCGCTCTGGGGTTTGATGGTGACCATGTGGGCGATGTTCAGCATGATGAGGGCTTCCCGCACGGGGGTGCGGCTGATCCCCATCTCTTCGGCCAGCTGGCGGTCGTTGAGAGGGTCGCCAGGCTTGAGCTCCATCGTGACGATCCGGCCCCAAAGGGTCTGGTACGCCGCCTCACGCGCGCTTGCAGGTGCTGCCATACGGCGTGTCTCCTTTCTGTCCGTCCTGTGCTACAGGGGGTTTGTTTCCTCTACCATTGTAAGCTGATATTCCAGCCGCGTCAATGGGCCATTTGTTCAAATTTTATCAATTATTTTCTACACTTCGGGCACCCGGGCTCACCGGCCGGCCGGGGCGGCGGTTTTGCGGCCGTACAGGGGCCAGTACCACACCGCCACCAGCGCCAGCCCGCAGGCCACGTCGATGATCGAGTGCTGTTTGGTGAACACGGTGGACGCGCAGATCAGCCCGGCCCAGCCGAAGGCCAGCACCTTGAGCCAGGGCCTGCCCTGGGCCAGTTTGCTCTTGGCAAAGGCCAGGGCCATGCAGCCCGAGCTCTGGCAGTGGATGGAGGGGCAGACGTTGTTGGAGGCGTCGGCCTTCCAGATCAGCTGCATGAGGTCCATGGCGATGTTGTCCCGGCCCACCTGGGCGGCGGTGGGCCGCAGGTCCACCCCGTTGGGCAGGATCATGTACAGGATCAAACAGAAGGTCATCCCCGAGAACATCATCAGGCAGAGCTTGTCATAGGACTTGGGGTCGTGCCACCACAGCAGCCCCGTCACCCCCGCCAGCAGGAAAAACCAGCTGCAGTACGGGAAGATGAACCACTCGTTGAAGGGGATCAGGTCGTCCAGGGGGCTGTGGATGATATAGGTGGGGTCGGTGATGGTCCAGTCCAGCGCGAAAAACCAGACCAGATAGATCACCCAATAGAGCTGGAACCACAGATGGGGCCGGCTCTTCAGGATCTGGATCATAGAAAGGCTCCTTATTTTTTACCATCTTTTTTCCATTTATTTACCGTCGGGCCCGGCGGGGGCTTTCCCCTCCCGGGCCTTGCTATTGTATCATATCCTGCGCCCTTGCGCAAACGGATAGAGTACAGTAAAATAAAGGGGAGCCCTGCTCTCCCGCGCCTGCGCGCCAGGCGCGCGGCCTGCCAAAACCGGAGCGCCCCTCCGGGCTGCCGCCGGGGCCGGTTTGATGATACTTGACAGTTTGAGGTTTTGTGATGTATACTTCACCCATTCGTCTCATTGCGGTGGATCTGGACGGCACCGTCCTCAACGACCGCAAACAGCTCACCCCCCGCACCGCCGCGGCCCTCACCGAGGCCGCCGCCCGCGGGGTGGAGATCGTACCCGCCACTGGGCGCACCGCCGCCGGCCTGCCGGCCGACCTGCTGGCCCTGCCGGGGGTCCACTACGCCATCACCTCCAACGGCGCCCGGATGATGGACCTGGCCTCCGGCCAGGCCGTGCGGGAGCTGTACCTCCCGCGGGAGACGGCCCTGGCCGCCTTCGACGTCCTGGCCCGCTACGACTGCATGGCCGACCTGTTCCAGGACGGCAAAGGCTATACCACCGCGGCCAACCGGGCCGCGGCCTACCGCTTTGTGCCCGACAACCTGCGGGATTACGTCCTGAACACCCGCACCATCCTGCCCGACCTGCGGGCCTTCATCGCGTCCCAGGAGCGGGGCATCGAAAAGCTGACCATCTTCTTTCTGGACGAAGCCGAGCGCCAGCGGGCCTGGGCCGAAGTGGCGGCCCTGGGGGTGGACGTGGTGTCCAGCCTGCCCCTGAACATGGAGATCAACGCCGCCGGCGTGAACAAGGGCGCGGGGCTGCTGGCCCTGGCCGAACAGCTGGGCCTGCCCGCCAGCGCCCTGATGGCCTGCGGGGACGGCGGCAACGACACCGCCATGGTGGCCGCCGCCGGGCTGGGCGTGGCCATGGCCAACGCCTTCCCGGAAGTGAAGGCCGCCGCACGCTATGTCACCGCCTCCAACAACGAGGACGGGGTGGCCCGGGCGGTGGAAACATTTGTGCTGGGCAAGGAGGCACTATGAACGACTGCACCATCCAATTGGCCGCCCTGGACCTGGACGGCACCCTGCTGGACCGGACCAGCCGGATCACGCCCCGCACCCTGGACGCCCTGGCGGCGGCCATCCGCCGGGGGGTGGTGGTCCTGCCCGCCACCGGGCGGGGCCTGTCGGCACTGCCCCGGGTGGTGGCCGCCATCCCGGGGGTGCGGTACGCCCTCACCTCCAACGGGGCGGCGGTCTGGGACCTGGGGGACAACCCCCTGGCCGCCGTCCGCAGCCGCTACGGCCAGCCCGGCCCCGAGCCGGTGGCCGAACCGGTCTGCCTTTACCGGCGCACTCTGCCGGCTGAGACGGCCCGGGCGGTGTACGCCCTGCTGGAGCAGTACGAGGGCGAACTGAACTTTTTTGCCGACGGGCGCACCCTCAAGACCCCCGCGGGCCTGGCCTGGAGCAAGGCCCGGATGGCCCGGCTGCTGTCCACCGAGGCCAAGCAGGCCGACGACGGGCGCTTTACCGTCCTGCCCGACCTGCACCCCTACTTTGAGGCCCACGCCGGCGGGATCGAAAAGTTCTGCATGTTCTTCGACTCCCCCGAGCTGGCCCGCGAGGTGCTGCCCCGGCTGGCCGCCATCCCGGGCGTGGAAGTCACCCAGGGCTCCCCCGACAACGTGGAGGCCACCGCCGCCGGCGTCAACAAGGGCTCGGCCCTGCTGGCCCTGGCCGGGCAGCTGGGCATCCCCCAGGCGCAGGTGCTTGCTGTGGGCGACAGTGAGAACGACCGCAAAATGCTGGAGGCCGCCGGCGTGGCAGCCGTCATGGCCAACGGGATGCCCTCCATCCAATCCTTGGCAGACATCGTTTCCCAGCGGGACTGCAACCACGACGGCGTGGCCGAGTTGTTTGAACGGCTTGGCCTGACCGGCCGGTGAAGCCCCGCCCTGAAGCGATTTTATGCAATGTATACAAGATATGCCTGCAAACATTGTGCTTTGTGAGTATTACCAAATGGCTTTCCTTGGTTTATACTAGTAACATACAACAGTATGCCTGGACAAGCCATGCCTGTGGCTGTGGTCATACTGCGCAAGCCAGTAAGTAAAGGAGAAATGCGTTTATGTTTACGAATCCTGTCCTGGAGCGTGTTTACGAGATCGGCATTATCCCCGTCATCGCCTTCAACAGCGTGGACGAGGCCCTGCCCCTGTGCAAGGCTCTGTCCGACGGCGGCCTGCCTGCCGCCGAGGTCACCTTCCGCACCGCCTGCGCCGAGGAGTGCATCCGGCTGATCCACAAGGAGATGCCCGAGATGCTGCTGGGCGCCGGCACCGTCCTGACCAAGGACCAGGTGGACCGCGCCATCGATGCGGGCGCTTCTTTCATCGTGGCCCCCGGCTTTGACCCCAACGTCACCCAGTATGTCATCGACAAGGGCTGCCTGGCCATGCCCGGCACCGCCACCGCCGGCGAGATGCAGCAGGCCATGAACATGGGCTGCGAGGCGCTGAAGTTCTTCCCTGCCGAGGCCAACGGCGGCGTGGGTATGCTGAAGAACATCGGCGGCGCCCTCAAGACCGCCAAGTGGATGTGCACCGGCGGCGTCAACGCCAAGAACGTCAACGACTACCTGGGCTATGACCAGATCTTTGCGGTGGGCGGCACCTGGATGTGCAAGAGCGACGTCATCAAGGCCGGCGACTGGGCCAAGATCACCGCCATGTGCAAAGAGGCCGTGGACACCATGCTGGGTCTGAAGCTGGTGCACGTGGGCATCAACACCGCCAACGAGGACGAGGCCATGTCCACCGCCAACGCCCTGGCCGCCCTGCTGAACATGAAGGTGGCCCCGGGCAACTCCAGCATCTTTGTCGGCAACAAGGAGTTCGAGATCATGAAGAAGCCCGGCCGCGGCACCCACGGCCACATCGCCATCGGCTGCAACAACGTGGACCGCGCCATCTACCACCTGAGCCGCCGCGGCGTCAAGTTCGACCTGGACTCCAAGAACGTCAAGAACGGCAAGACCATTGCCTGCTACATGGCGAACGAGATCGCCGGCTTTGCCATCCACCTGGTCAAGGTCTGATCCCCTTTTCCTAATCCGCTCTCCCGCCGCGGGCCCCGCCTGCGGCGGGACATTTGAAGTATACCCACACAGAAAAATAAACAGTGAAGGAGAACACTACAATGAAAGTCGTTACCTTTGGCGAACTGATGGTCCGTCTGCAGCCGTACAACTACGAGCGCTTTGTCCAGGCAAGCACGCTCGAGTTCACCTTCGGCGGCGGTGAAGCCAACGTGGCTGTCTCGCTGGCCAACTACGGCGTGGACGCCGCCTTCGTCACCAAGCTCCCCGCACACGCCATCGGCCAGTGCGCAGTCAACAGCCTGCGCCGCTACGGCGTCGACACCAGCATGATCGTCCGCGGCGGCGACCGTGTGGGCATCTACTACAACGAGAAGGGCGCCTCCCAGCGCGGCTCGGTCTGCATCTACGACCGCGCCAACAGCGCCATCCAGCTGGCCCAGCCCTCCGACTTCGACTGGGACAAGATCTTCGAGGGCGTGGACTGGTTCCACTTCACCGGCATCACCCCGGCCCTGGGCGAGAACGTGGTCGAGATCTGCCGCCAGGCCTGCAAGGCTGCCAAGGCCCACGGCGTCAAGATCAGCTGCGACCTGAACTACCGCGGCAAGCTGTGGACCCGCGAGCAGGCCCGCGCCGCCATGACCGACCTGTGCCAGTACGTGGACGTGTGCATCTCCAACGAGGAGGACGCCAAGGACGTCTTTGGCATCGAGGCTGAGGCCACCGACATCTACGGCGGCACCCTGAACCACGAGGGCTACAAGAGCGTGGCCAAGCAGCTGGCCGACAAGTTCCACTTCGAGAAGGTGGCCATCACCCTGCGCGAGAGCCACAGCGCCTCCGACAACGGCTGGAGCGCCATGCTGTACGACGCTGCGACCGGCGAGTACTGCTTCTCCAAGAAGTACGAGCTGCGCATCATCGACCGTGTGGGCGGCGGCGACAGCTTCGGCGGCGGCCTGATCTACGCCCTGCTGAACGGCAAGAGCACCCAGGACGCCGTGGAGTTCGCGGTGGCCGCTTCTGCCCTGAAGCACTCCATCGAGGGCGACTACAACATGGTCAGCGTCTCTGAGGTGGAGAAGCTGGCCGGCGGCGACGGCTCCGGCCGCATCCAGCGCTGAGCGCCGGCTGCACGGGAGGCATATCGAATGGATATCCGTTACTCCTGCAACCAGAAGGATTTCAAGCGCTATACCACCGAGGAGATGCGGGACGAGATGCTCATCACCGGCCTGTACAAGGCCGATGAAGTGGTGGCCGTCTACAGCCATGTGGACCGCATGGTCACCCTGGGCTGCATGCCGGTGAACGAGGTCGTGTCCATCGACAAGGGCATCGACGTGTGGGCCAACTTCGGCACCCACTATTTCCTCGAGCGCCGCGAGATCGGTATGTTCAACATCGGCAAGGACTCCACCGGCATCGTGGTGGCCGACGGCGTGCGGTACGAGCTGGGCTATAAGGACTGCCTGTATATCACCCAGGGCACCAAGGAGGTCACCTTTGCTTCGGCCGACCCCGCCCACCCTGCCAAGTTCTATATGGTGTCGGCCCCGGCCCACTGCGCCTACGAGACCCGCCTGATCAAGATGGCGGACGCCAACCACCGGCCGCTGGGCAGCGTCGAGACCTGCAACAAGCGCACCATCAATCAGTTCATCCACCCCGACGTGCTCAAGACCTGCCAGCTGAGCATGGGCATGACCGAGCTGGAGCCCGGCTCCAACTGGAACACCATGCCCAGCCACACCCACGAGCGCCGGATGGAGATCTACACCTATTTCGAGCTGCCCGAGGGGCAGGTGGTCTTCCACATGTGCGGCGAGCCCACCCAGACCCGGCACATCGTGATGCACAACGAGGACGCGGTCATCAGCCCCTCCTGGAGCATCCACAGCGGCGTGGGCACCTCCAACTACACCTTTATCTGGGCCATGGGCGGCGAGAACATGGAGTTTGACGACATGGACAACATCGCCACCACCGACCTGCGGTAAAGGCTGCGCCCCTCTCCGAGGGGGCCCCTGGCGGCATCTCTGCCCCCAGGGCGCGCCTTGCATCACTGCAGCTCCGGGCTGACCGGGGTCACAACGCCCCGTATCCGGTCCACACCGGGTGCGGGGTTTTTTGTGAAACTTTTATCTAGTATACATCGTAGGATACAACAGAAAGGAAGGAGCTAACCCCATGGAACTCTCTGCATTTGACCTGAGCGGCAAGGTGGCGCTGATCACCGGCGGCGCCCACGGCATCGGTTTTTCCATCGCGGAAGGGATGGCGCGCTGCGGCGCGACGGTCTGCTTCAACTGCTCGTCCCAGGCAAGCTACGAAAAGGGCATGGCGGCCTACCAGGCCGCCGGCATCGAGGCCCACGGCTATGTGGCCGACGTCACCGACTGGGACGCCGTCCAGGCGATGGTGGACAAGATCGCCGCCGAAGTGGGCCCGGTGGACATCCTGGTGAACAACGCCGGCATCATCCAGCGCAAGCCCATGCTGGAGACCAGCACCGAGGACTTTGAAAAAGTGCTGAAGGTCCACGTGGTGGGCGCCTTCAACTGTTCCAAGGCGGTGCTGCCCGCCATGATCGACAAGCGGGCGGGCAAGATCATCAACATCTGCTCCATGATGAGCGAGCTGGGCCGCGAGACCGTCTCGGGCTACGCGGCGGCCAAAGGTGGCCTGAAGATGCTGACCAAGAACATCGCCTCCGAGTTCGGCCAGTACAACATCCAGTGCAACGGCATGGGCCCCGGCTACATCGCCACCCCCCAGACCGCGCCCCTGCGTGAGCGCCGGCCCGACGGCAGCCGCAGCCCCTTCGATGCCTTCATCATCTCCAAGACCCCCGCCGGCCGCTGGGGCGAGGCGGAGGACATGGTAGGCCCCTGCGTGTTCCTGGCCTCCCACGCCTCCGACTTTGTCAACGGCCAGATCCTCTACGCCGACGGCGGCATCCTGGCCTACCTGGGGCACCAGCCGCAATAACCTACTTTTCTGAAGAAAAGTAGGCAAAAGACTTTTCTCTGCCCCCACCGGCCCTGCGGGCCGACTCCCCGCGGGGAGTAAAGAAAACAAAAACTGCTCCCTCTTCCATTCACGCGGATGGTCGAGGGAGCAGTTTTCCTTTTCAATATCCCCCGTCAGGGGGGTGGCATGGCGCAGCCATGCCGGGGGGATTCCGCTCAAGGGCGGGTGGGTTCAGATCTTGTCGATCGTGATGGACCAGGTGCTGGTCATGGCCTCGTCGGGCTCCAGCACTTCGTGCTTGCCCTCCTCGTTGACGCTGTTGGCCCAGCCGTTCCAGGGCTCCATGCAGACGAAGCTCTCGGCGTCCTGCTGCCAGAGCACGCCGTTGGTGAAGCTGTCGTCGGCGTCCACCGTCACCTTGTGGCCGTTGCCGCGGTCGGTAAAGACCATGGGGAACTCCACGCCGGTCAGCAGGCGGATGGAGTTGTCCGCGCCTTCCTTGCGGGTCAGGGTGATCTTTTCGGGGGCGGCGGGCTGGTCGCCCTTGGCGTCCTCCGAGCAGGTGGCGCAGTGGATGTCGAAGTCCACGTTTTCCAGCTTGCTGGCCACGAAATAGGGGTGGTAGCCGAAGCTGAAGGGCATGGGCTTGTCCCCGTCGTTGATGACGGTCAGGTCGATGGTGGCGGTCCGGCCCGCCAGGTTATAGGTCACCAGCAGGGTGAAGTCGAAGGGATAGAGGAACTTGGTCAGCGGGGTGGACTGCAGCATCAGGGTGACACCGTCGGGGCCTACGCTGTCCACCTCCCAGGGGCACAGGTCGGCCAGGCCGTGGGTCTCCATGGGGTAGGACTTGCCGTCGAAGATATGGACGCCGCCGTCGGGGTTGGAGCAGCTGGGGAACAAAATGGGCACCGCAAAGCGGGGGCGGTTGCACTCGCTGAAGTTGGGGCGGCGGACCCAGATGTACTCGTCCCCGTCCAGGGCAAAGCCGGTGATCATGCCGCCCCGCTCAGGGGTGATGACCAGTTCGGTCTTTGCAGCGGGGTCGGTGAGGACGTACTGCTCGTAGCAGGCTTCGCCTTCGGTGACGTACCGGGTGCTGATCTGATTCATAAAGATACCTCCTTGTAGGTGTGGGCCGTGGCGGCGGCCCCGTTTTCTCTATTGTAGCAGATTTTTCAAAAAAGGGCCATGCCTTTTGCGGCATGACCCTTGATTTTTTAAAGCACTACGCCATCCTTGAAGATGGAGATGTCCCGGAAGCCGTTGATCTCGGCCTTGGTCTGCTTGCCGCTGGCCGTGTCGATCACCAGCTGCAGCAGGTCCTGGGCGGTCTCGTCGATGGTCTTTTTGCCGTCGGCGATGACGCCGGCGTTGAAGTCGATCCAGCCGGGCTTCTTCTCCGCCAGGGGGGTGTTGGTGGAGATCTTCAGGGTGGGAGCCGGGGCCGAGAAGGGGGTGCCCCGGCCGGTGGAGAACAGGATCATATGGGCGCCGGCGGCGGTCATGGCGGTGGCCGACACCAGGTCGTTGCCGGGGCCGTACAGCATATTCAGCCCCTTGGTGACCACCGGGTCGCCATAGTCGATCACGTCCATGATAGGGGCGGTGCCGCCCTTCTGGACGCAGCCGCAGCTCTTGTCCTCCAGGGTGGTGATGCCGCCCTGCTTGTTGCCCGGCGAGGGGTTGTCATAGACCACCTCGTTGTGGCTGATGAAATAGTTCTTGAAGCCGTTGAGCATATGCTCGGCCTTTTCGAACACGCCGCGGTTGATGCAGCGGTTCATCAAAAAGCCCTCGGCGCCAAACATCTCGGGCACCTCGGTGAGGACGGTGGAGCCGCCCCGCTGGCCCAGCATATCCGAGAAGCGGCCGATGGTGGGGTTGGCGGTGATGCCGGACAGCCCGTCCGAGCCGCCGCACTTCATGCCCACCACCAGCTCGGAGACGGGGATGGGCTCCCGCTCAAACTGACGGGCATAGGCGGCCAGCTCTTCCAGCAGTTTGCGGGCGGCGGCAAACTCGTCCTCCACCTCCTGGCAGACCAGGAACTTGACCCGGTCGGGATCGTACTCGCCCAGCTCTGCCTTGAACTGGTCGGGCTGGATGTTCTCGCAGCCCAGGTGCAGCACCAGCACGCCGGCGGCGTTGGGGTGGCGGACCAGGGCCGCCAGCAGTTTGCGGGTCTGGGCGTGGTCATGGCCGGTCTGGCTGCACCCAAAGGGATGCGGGAAGGTGTACAGCCCGTCGATGCTGCCGGTGACCAGGTCCTGGTTGTCCTGCACCATCTTCTTGGCGTTCTCGTTGACGCAGCCCACCACCGGGATGATCCAGATCTCGTTGCGGATGGCCGCGCGGCCGTCCTTGCGGCGGTAACCCATAAAGGTCTCGGGCTCCACTTTGGGCAGAGGGGCCAGGCCGGGGGCGGGGTTATAGGTGTACTCCACCTCGCCCGAAAGGTTGGTCTTGATGTTGTGGGTGTGCATCCAGCGGCCGGGCTGGGCGTCCTCGGTGGCGTGCCCGATGGGGAAGCCGTATTTGATGACGTCCTCCCCTGCCCGGATGGGCTTGACCGCCATCTTGTGGCCCTGGGGGATGTCCTCCAGGGCGGTCACCGACAGGCCGTCGGTCTCCACGAGCTGGCCCTTGGCGATGGGGTGCAGCGCGACCACCACGTTGTCGATGGGGCTGATATGAATGGCCTGCGACATAGCAAGTTCTCCTTGTCTCAACAAAAAAAGCCGGCAGGGGCGGTCCCCCGCCGGCAGAGGTCGGTTTGGATCAGAGGCAGCTCTTGTAGGCGGCCTCGGCGCCCTGGGTGCGGATCAGCTCCAGATCGGCCAGGACGGCGGCTTCCACGCCGGGGATGGCGGTCAGGTCCTGATCCCACATCTGGGTGTTGGTCAGCACCGCGTGGACCAGGCCGGCGGCGCTGTCGTCCTTGTGGGCGTAGTAGAAGTCCAGGGCCCAGGCGTCGTCCTGGATCTTGTAGGTGTTGCCCTTGGGGCGCTTGCAGATCAGGCCGTCCGCGGTGCGCTCCTGGATGTCGCTGGAATAGAAGGCGATGTAGGCGGCCAGGCTCATGGTCAGGCACTTGGGCAGCTCGCCCTTCTCCTTGATGTACTCCAGGAAGCTGGGCATGTTGCGGGCCTTCCACTTGGAGGTGGAGTTCAGGGAGATGCTCATCAGCTCGTGGTTGATGAAGGGGTTGTTGAAGCGGTCCTGCACGGCGGCGGCAAACTGCATCAGGTCGTCCTTGTCCAGGGGCAGGGTGGGGATGACCTCCTCGTACAGCATCTTGTTCATGAACTCGCGGATGGTGTCGTTGTGCATGCAGTCGCGGACGATGTCGTAGCCCGCCAGGTAGGCGCCCAGGACAAAGCCGGTGTGGGCGCCGTTCAGGATGCGGACCTTGCGCTTCTTATAGGGGGTGACGTCGGGCACCACCATGACGTTGACGCCGGCCTTCTTGAACGGGAGCTTGTCCTCCAGCCAGGCCGGGCCCTCGATGACCCAGACGCCGAACACTTCGCCCACGTCCAGCACCTGGTCGTGGTAGCCGTTGGCCTCCTCGATGGCGGCCATCTCCTGGGGGTCGCGGATGCGGCCGGGGACGATGCGGTCCACCAGGGTGGAGCAGAAGGTGTTGGCGTTGTTCATCCAGTCGATGAAAGCCTGCTCCAGGCCCCAGTCGGCGGCGTAGTTGTTGCAGCACTTCTGCAGCTCTTTGCCGTTGTTGTCGATCAGCTCGCAGGAGAGGATGACAAGGCCCTTGCCGGCGTCGCCGCCGAACGCCTTGTACCGCTCGTAGAGCACGCGGGTCAGCTTGGCGGGGAAGCTGTTGGGGGGCACCTGGTCAAAGGCGCTGTCGCCCTTGGTGTAGGCGATGCCGGCCTCGGTGGTGTTGGAGGCGATGATCTCCAGGTCGGGGCTGGCGGCCAGGGCCAGCACCTCGGCCCACTTGCCCTCGCTGTAGGGGCACACGCAGTTGGCCACGCAGGAGATCACCCGCTTGTCGTCCACCTTCTGGCCCTTTTCGCTGCCGCGCAGGTAGAGGGTGTACAGGCCCTCCTGGGCGTTGATCCAGTCGGCCATCTGGGGGAAGTTGCCGATGGGCTGCACCAGGCTGACCTTGCCGTTCCAGCCGGCCTTCTCGTTGGCAATGTCAAAGAAGTAGTCCACGAAGGCCCGCAGGAAGTTGCCCTCGCCGAACTGCATCACCTTGATGGGGGCGTCCTTCAGGATGTACCCGTCATAACCGGTCTGCGCGAGTACCTTATAATTCAAAGTTTCCATCTCATGAATCTCCTTTACACGTTCTCTAGCCAGCACCGGCAGAGGCTGTGGCCCGCCGGGTTCCTTCCCCTATTTTAGAATGTTGTATACAAAGAAGTCAAGTGTTTCTTTTGGAATTTCTGTCAAAAAGAGGCTCCCTTCACAAATTCCGGCGGTTTCAACAAGGAATTCTATAAAAATTCAGCAATTTTTCAGTTGTATACAAACCCATTTTTGGAGTATACTATGGATAAGTGAAAGTCTGCCCAAAGGCCGGACTGTCAAGTTCTATCAAAGCAAGGAAAGGGAGTATCACAACCATGAAAGCATTTATGGATAAGGACTTCATGCTTCAGACGCCTACCGCCCAGCACCTGTATCATACATATGCCGCCGGCATGCCCATCTGCGACTACCACTGCCACATCTCCCCCCGCGAGATCTACGAGAACCGCAAGTTTGAGAATATTGCCCAGGTCTGGCTGGGCGGCCGCCAGCCCGACGGCAGCCTGGCAGGCGACCACTACAAGTGGCGCGTCATGCGCTCCAACGGCGTGCCCGAAGAGTACATCACCGGCACCAAACCCGACCGCGAACGCTTCCAGAAATTTGCCGAGGCCCTGCCCATGGCCATCGGCAACCCCATGTACCACTGGACCAACCTGGAGCTGCACACCTACTTTGGCTACGACGGCATCCTGAACGGCGACACCGCCGAGGAGATCTGGAACTTCTGCAACGAAAAGCTGCAGAACGACCCCAAGCTGACCGTCCGCGGCCTGATCGAGCAGTCCAACGTCGCTTTCATCGGCACCACCGACGACCCCATCGACAGCCTGGAGTGGCATGAGAAGATCAAGAACGACCCCACCATCAAGTTCACCGTCGCTCCCTCCTTCCGCCCCGACAAGGCCATCAACATCAACAAGCCCGGCTTTGTGGAGTACATGGGCAAGCTGGCCGCGAGCGTGGGCAAGGAGAAGCTGGCCTGCATCCACTGCGTGATGAACGCTCTGACCGAGCGGCTGGAGTTCTTTGTCAAGATGGGCTGCCGCGCCGCCGACCACGGCCTGGACTACGTGCCCTACCGTGAGGCCACCATCGAGGAAGTGGACGCCATCTACAAGAAGGCCATGGCCGGCGAAGCCGTCACCACCGAGGAGGCCGAGAAGTACCAGACCGCCATCCTGATCCACCTGGGCAAGCTGTACCACAAGCACGGCGTGGCCATGCAGCTGCACTACTCCTGCCTGCGCGGCGTCAACCGCAAGATGAACGCCCTGCTGGGCCCCGACACCGGCTTTGACATGATCGCCCAGAACACCTGCGGCGGCGCCATCGCGGCCCTGCTCAGCGCTCTGAACGACACCGACGAGTGCCCCAAGACCATCATCTACAGCCTGAACCCCATCGACAACGAGCAGATCGGCACCATCTGCGGCTGCTTCCAGTCCGACGAGGTGCCCGGCAAGATCCAGGCCGGCAGCGCCTGGTGGTTCTGCGACCAGAAGATCGGCATGGAGAACCAGATGAAGTCCCTGGCCAACCTCGGCCTGCTGGGCAACTTCATCGGCATGCTGACCGACAGCCGCAGCTTCCTGAGCTACACCCGCCACGACTACTTCCGCCGCATCATGTGCAACATCATCGGCCAGTGGGTCGAGGACGGCGAGTATCCCAACGATGAGAAGGCCCTGGAGAAGATCGTCCGCGGCATCTGCTTCGACAACGCCAAGCGCTACTTCAACCTGTAACGCTCCCCCGCCCCGGCCCGCGCCGGCGGCAATCTGAAAAAGCACAGCCCCCTGTCTGCGGACGGGGGGCTGTTTTGGTTGCAATGAAAAAGCGCCTGCCGCGTGGGGAGCACATAACAGGCGCTTTTCTACATGTCGTTCCCGTTTGACAGTAAATTCATCGACAAATCTGTTGTTCTTTTCTCCATCCTATGCTATACTATAGGTAGAAGGGAGCGATTTGTATGGCATCTGTGATCAGTGCAATCAAGAACACCGTCCCCATTTCGCTGTTCAACCGGGGGCAGGCGGGCAAAATCTTTGAAGATGTCCGCAAGAACGGCGCAAAGGTGGTCATGAAGAACAACGTCGCCGAGTGCGTCCTTCTCTCGCCGGAGGAATACGTCCGGCTGATGGACGCGGTGAACGACGCCAAGCTGGAAGCCATCGCCGCCGAACGGCTGGCCCGCTACGACCCCAAAACGCTGGTTTCCTGGGATGAGATGATGCAGGAACTGGGCCTCACCGAGGACGATTTAGCCGGCTGGGAGGACGTGGAGGTTGAATGAACTGGACGGTTGATTTCCTGCCGGAAGCAAAGAAAGACATCAAATCCCTGGACAAAAGCCAATGGAGCTTGATCCAGAAAGCGCTCAAAAAGGTCAGTCAGAACCCGCTGCCCGCCGCGGAGGGCGGCTACGGCAAGCCATTGAGCGGCAGCCTGGCGGGCTGCTGTAAGATCAAGCTGCGCACCGCCGGGCTGCGGGCCGTCTACAAACTCCAGCGCACCGAAACGTCCATGCTGGTCATCGTCGTTGGCGTCCGTGCCGACGAGGAGGTCTATGAGCTGGCCGAAAAGCGCATCCAAAAATACCGTCTGGACCGCTGAGCACAAGAAAGCGCCTGCCGCGTGGGGAACACGTGACAGGCGCTTTTGGTTGGTTGATTCCATTCCTTCCCGCGGGGGTTCCGCGGAAGGGCGGGCAGGTTTTAATCCCGGTTCCGGCCGCCCATGCCCAGCAGGCGCAGCACCAGCAGGAAGATGTTGATGAAGTCCAGATACAGGGTCAGAGCGCCGTAGACGCTGGCCTTCTCGGCCAGGGCGCTGTCCATCGAGTAGTAGGCGTACAGCTGGTGCAGCTTCTGGGTATCGTAGGCGGTCAGCAGCATAAAGACCACCAGGCCGATGCCGTTGTAAAGCAGCACCGAGCCGATCCCAAAGTCGAACAGGGCGCCCACCAGACCGGTGAAGATCATGGCGATCAGGCCCATCATCAGCTTGGGGCCCCAGCTGGTCAGGTCGCGGTTGGTGGTGTGGCCGTAGAAGGCCATCAGCCCAAAGTAGACCGCCGTGCTCAGGAACGCCATGATCAGCGTGCCCACCGAGAACAGCATGAAGTAATAGCTCAGCACCATGCCGTTCAGGACCGAGTAGGCCAGGAACGCGCCCCGGGCGGCGCCCACCGACATCTGCTGGATGCGGGCGCTCAGGAAAAACACCAGACCCAGCTCCCCGATGGTCAGCAGCAGGTACAGGGAGTTGACCAGGAAGAACAGCGGCGTCATCGCCGTCAGCAGGGCCACCCCGAACGTCACGGCAAGGCCGCAGGCCATCCAGCGGTAGGTCCGTGCCATATAATCGGCTGCGGACATCGTTGCTTCGGTGTAGCCGCGGTCGTAATCGTTGTTGTAGTAGTTCATAATGACACTCCTTTTTCTGCAGGCGGAGCCCCAGACCTCTTGCCCCGCTCTGATGCTTACAGTATACTATAGAGAAATGAACGATTCATGAAAAGGCTGTGACTGTTTTGTCGTTTGGTGTATATTTTCATATCCCCTACTGTTTTTCCCGGTGCCGGTACTGCGATTTTTACGCCGCCGGGGCCGCCCGCGCCGTGCCGGACGCCTATGTGGACGCCCTGCTGCGGGCCCTGGCCGACTTTGCCGCCGCTCTGCCGGGGCCGCCCGACACCGTCTATCTGGGCGGGGGCACCCCCAGCCTGCTGACGCCGGCCCAGGCCGCCCGGCTGATCTCAGCCGCCGCGCCCCGCCCCGGGGCCGAGGTGACCCTGGAGGCCAACCCCGAGACCGTCACCCTGGAGCGGCTGCAGGGCTACCGGGCCGCCGGGGTCAACCGCCTGTCCATCGGGGTGCAGTCGGCCCGGGACAGCCAGCTGCGCGCCCTCGGGCGGCCCCACACCGCCCGCCAGGCGGCCGCCGCCTTCGAGATGGCCCGGCAGGCCGGCTTTGACAACGTCAGCGGGGACATCATGCTGGCCCTGCCCCGCTACAGCCGGGAGGAATTCGACGAGACCCTCGCCCTCATCCAGGAGGGCGGGGCCGCCCATATCTCGGCCTACCTACTCAAGATCGAGCCGGGGTCGGCCTTTGGCCGGCAGCCGCCCGCGGGCCTGCCCGACGCCGACCAGGCCGCCGGGTTCTACCTCTACGCGGTGGAACGGCTGGCCGCCGCCGGCTACCGGCAATACGAGATCTCCAGCTTTGCCCGGCCCGGCCGGGAGGGGCGGCACAACCGCATCTACTGGGACTGCGGGGACTATCTGGGTCTGGGCCCTGCCGCCCACAGCTGCCTGGGGGGCAAGCGGTTTTATTACCCCGCCGACACCGCCGCTTTCGTGGCCGGGACGGCCCGTCCGGTGCCCGACGGGAGCTGCGGCGCCGAGGATTACCTCATCCTCCAGCTGCGGCTGGCCAGCGGGCTGGACCTGGCGGAATACCGCCGCCGGGGCGGGCCGGACTTCACCCCCCGGCAGCGTGCCTTCCTGGCCCACTGCCAGCAGGCGGGCTACCTGACCCTGACCCCCCAGCGCCTGACCCTCACCCCGCTGGGGATGATCGTCCAGAACGCTATTTTGGAAGAGCTGATCTGACGCCTCAGGTCCCGTCTAGGCGGATCACCGGCCAGCCCAGGGCCTCGATGGCGGCGCGGTCGTGGGTGGCCAGCAGGGCGGGCGCCCCGGCGCACCGTGCCCGCAGCAGGGCCGCCGCCTGTTCCATGGCCGCCGGGTCCAGCCCGGTGAAGGGCTCGTCGAACAGGCGGGTGTCCGCCCTGGCCCAGACCGCCCGCAGCAGGGCCGCCCGCCGCTTCTGCCCGCCCGACAGGCGGGCCGCCGGCAGGGTCAGGGCATCCCCCGTCATCCCCAGCCGGGCAAAGTCGGCTTCCACCCCGCCCCGCCGGGCCCGGCCGTCGGGCAGGACCAGCAGGACGTTTTCCACCGCCGTGAGCTGGGGGCAGAGCCTGTCCTCCTGAAAGACGGCGGCCACCCGCCCCGCCCCGGTCACCGAGCCGGCGTCGGGCCGCTCCAGCCCCATCAGGATGCGCAGCAGGGTGGTCTTGCCCCAGCCGCTGGGGGCCCAGAGCACCGCCGGGCTCTCCACCCGCAGCTCCAGCCCCCGGAACAGGGTGTGCGCCCCAAAGCGCTTGGTCAAACCTTCGATCTGCAGGGTCATGCCTCCGCCTCCTGTTCCGGCGCCGCCGCGCCGCAGACCTGCCGCACCGCCCCGTCCAGCAGGGCCAGAAAGACCCGCTCAAAGGCGGCCGACAGGCAGATGATGACAAAGGTCCAGGCAAACAGCTCCCCGGTGGAGAGGGTGATCTTGGCCCGGTAGAGGGCGTCGCCGATGCTGCCGTCGGGCAGGCCGATCACTTCGGCGGCCACCCCGCTTTTCCAGCACAGGCCCAGCGCGGTGCGGCAGCCCTCCCGGAAAGCGGGCAGGACCGCCGGCAGCCAGATGGCCCGCAGCCGGCGCCCCGCCGGGATGCGGAACACCCGCGCCATCTCCAGCAGCTGGACGTCCGCCGAGGCGATGCCGGTGCGCACCGCGCTGTACAGGACCGGCAGGGCCATCAAAAAGCTGATGAGGATGCTCAGTTCCCGCCCCCGCACCCAGACCAGCGCCAGGATCACAAAGCTGGCCACCGGGGTGGCCTTCACCAGCTGCATGACGGGGTCCAGCAGCAGCTCCACCGTGCGGGACAGCCGCGCCGCCGCCGCCAGGGCCACGCTGCACCCGCATCCCAGCGCAAATCCCCCCAGGATCCGCCCGCTGGAAAAGGCGACCCGCCCCCAGAAATCCGCCGTGGGCAGCAGCCGGACCAGAGTGTCCAGCGCCCGCAGGGGGGACACCAGGAACACCTCCTGCCCCACGGCCATGGCCGCCCACTGCCACAGCGCCAGCCAGAAGGCTGCTGCGGCCAGCCGGGCGGGGATGGACTTTTTGGATGGTTTCAAGCCATCGCCTCCTTCTTTCGATCGTTCCATAAAGGCAGTATAAACGAAAACGGGACGCCCCGCAAGAGGCGTCCCGCGTATGTTTCGGGAGGGTCACATCCAGTAGAACCCGTCGTCCGGCATCGCGCCGCCCACGGCGGCGGGGTCGGCGTCGTACAGCACCTGGGCGTAGCCCGCCACGTCGGCCTTCATCGCCTCGCCGGTGATGCAGACGATGTTGCACGCGGGCAGGGCGGCCTTGGCAATGGCGGCTTTGGCCACCACGCCCTGCTCCTCGCAGAGGGCGGCGGTGCCGTCCAGGTCGGCGCCGGCGGCCTCTGCGCTGGCGGCGTAGTCCTCCAGGAAGGCGGCCACCACGTCGGGATGCTCCTCGGCGTAGGCGGTGCGGACCACCGTCACCCCGGTGATGAGCTGGGTGTCGCAGACCTTCTCCCACTCGGCGGTCAGGTCCAGGGCCACCCGCAGGGTGTCGTCCTGCATCGAGGCGCTGGTGACATAGGGCTGGGGCAGCACCGCAATGGCGTCCTCCGCCACAGCCATCTGGGCGGTGACCTCGGCGGCCTCACTGTAGAACTCGATGGTCACATCCTGGTCCGGGTCGATGCCGTTCTGGGTCAGGATGTACCGCAGCACATATTCCGGGGTGGTGCCCTTGCCGGTGGACAGGATGGTCCGGCCCGCCAGGTCGGCCACCGACTGGACGGTGTCGCCCTTTTCCACCACATACAGCACGCCCAGGGTGTTGACCGCCATCACCTGGATGGCCCCCTCGGTCTTTTGGTAGAGGGTGGCGGCCAGGTTGGCGGGTATGGCCGCCATATCCAGCTCGCCCTTGGTCAGCAGGGGGACGATCTCGTCCGCCGCACCGTAGAGCTGCAGGTCGTAGCGGAGGTTGGCGGTGCCCTCCTCCTGCATGGGCAGCAGGTTGACCAGGCCCATGGTGGTGGGGCCCTTCAGGCCCGCGATCCGCACCGGGTCGGCGGTGGAGAGGGTGTTCTCCTCCGCTTCGGAAGAAGCCGCTTCGGACGAGGCAGCCGCTTCGGACGAATCCGGCGTCGAGGCAGTCGGCCCGCTGGCGACAGGCCCGCCGCAGGCCGCCAGGCTCAGCAGCAGGGCGGCGGACAGCAGCAGGGAAGCAAGTTTTTTCATGATCGGAAATCCCCTTCTTTGTAAAATTTTTTCAAAATGCCACAAAACCATTTGCTTTGCAGCCCCCATTCTACTATAATGGGAGGGAAATTACCGTTGCAGGGGCAACAAAGCCCTTGTTCGCTGCAGGACAGGAACCGCCTTATGGACGACTTTGCCATTTTACAATCCACGCCCCTTTTCCGGGGGCTGAGCGCCGAGGCCCTGGTCCGGCTTCTGGACCGGCTGGGGGCGGTGCGGCGCAGCTATATCCGGGGGGCGGTGCTGGTCCGGGCCGGCCAGCCCAGCCACAGCGTGGGGGTCATCCTGGCCGGGTCCATCGAGGCGGCACGGCTGGCCCCCGACGGCAGCCGCCTGCCCATCACCCGGATGGGGCCGGGCGGGGTGTTTGGGGACGTGCTGGGCGGCTCCAGCCTGACCAGCCCGGTCACCGTGACCGCCCGCACCTCCTGCGAGGTGCTGCTGATCCCCTACGACCGGCTGCTCCGCCCCGACGGCAGCGCCGCCGGGCAGCTGGTGCTGCAAAACCTGGTGCGGACCATCAGCGACAAATATTTCCTGCTGGCGCGGCGGGTGGACCTGCTTTTGCTGCACAGCCTGCGGGCCAAGGTCTCGGCCTATCTGCTGGCCGAAGCCGAGCGGGCCGGGCAGCTGACCTTCCGCATCCCCTTCACCCGGGCGCAGCTGGCTGACTATCTGAACTGCGACCGCAGCGCCCTGAGCCGCGAACTGAGCCGGATGCAGCGGGAGGGCCTGCTGGATACCTACCGCAGCAGCTTCAAGCTGCTGCAGCCCGACGCACTGCGCAAATTGTCCCAATAACGCGGCCGCCCTCCCCTGCCGGGCGGCGGGCCGGAGCGCCGCGAAAGGAGCTTATCATGACTGCAAAACCCATCCTTTGGATCGTCATCCCCTGCTACAACGAGCAGGAGGTCCTGCCCATCACTGCGCCGCAGTTTTTGCAGAAGGTGCAAGACCTGGCCGCGGCGGGCCTGGTGAGCGGCAAAAGCCGGATCTGCTTTGTGAACGACGGCAGCCGGGACGCCACCTGGCAGCTGATCTGCCAGTTTGCCCGCCAGGACGAGCACTACATCGGCATCAGCCAGAGCCGCAACCGGGGCCACCAGGCCGCCGTGCTGGCCGGGCTGATGGAGGCCCGGGACAACGGCGCGGACGTGACCATCTCCATCGACTGCGACGGCCAGGACGACATCAACGCCATGGACGAGATGGTCCGCAAATACCTGGCCGGGGCCGAGGTGGTCTACGGGGTGCGCAGCCGCCGGGACACCGACACCTTTTTCAAGCGCTTCACCGCCGAGGGCTTTTATCACCTGATGAACCTGCTGGGGGCGGACATCGTGTTCAACCACGCCGACTACCGCCTGATCAGCAGCCGGGTGCTGGACAGTTTTGCCAGCTACCACGAGGTGAACATCTTCCTGCGGGGGATGGTGCCCCTGGTGGGCTTTGCCAGCGACACGGTATCGTACGAGCGCCACGAGCGCCTGGCCGGGGAGAGCCACTATCCCCTGTCCAAAATGCTGGCCCTCGCCTTTGACGGCATCACCAGCCTGTCCAACAAGCCCATCCGGCTCATCACCGGCATCGGGATGCTGTTCAGCATCCTCAGCTTCATCGGGGTGGTGTGGGCGGTCATCGGGGCGCTGATGGGCAGCACGGTGGCCGGCTGGGCCAGCACCGTCTGCATCGTCTGCCTGATGGGGGGCATCCAGCTGGTCTGCCTGGGGGTCATCGGGGAGTACATCGGCAAGATCTATATGGAGACCAAAGCCCGGCCCCGCTACATCATCAGCGAGCGGACCTGGGCCCCCTACGAAAGGAAGTACCACGGATGACGAAACAAAGCTGGAAGGGCTCGGCCCTTTTGAACCCGGTGCCGCCGGTGCTGGTATCCTGCGGCAGCCTGGAAAAGCCCAACCTCATCACGGTGGGCTGGGCGGGCACCGTCTGCACCCGGCCGCCCATGGTGTCCATCAGCCTGCGGCCCGAGCGGTACAGCTACGGCCTCATCAAGGCCAGCGGCCTGTTCGCCCTCAACCTGCCCACCGAGGCCCTGGTCCGGGCGGTGGACTGGTGCGGGGTCAAAAGCGGGCGGGATGTGGACAAATTTGCCGTCCTGGGCCTGCACGCCGGGCCGGGGACGGTCCATCCCGGCTGCCCCATCCTGGCCGAGAGCCCCCTGGCCCTGGAGTGCCGGGTGACCCAGACCATCCCCCTGGGCAGCCACGAGCTGTTTTTGGCCGAGGTGGCGGGGGTGCTGGTGGACGAGGACCTGCTGGACGATGCAGGCCGCCTGTGCCTGGACCGGGCCCGCCTGATCGCCTACAGCCACGGGGAATACCGGGCCCTGGGGCGGCAGCTGGGCACCTTTGGCTACACGGTGAAAAAGCGCCCTCTCCGCCGCGGTGTGAAAAGCCGCGGCGCCTCCCCCGCAAGGGCGGGAGGCAAACCATAAACCGACGGGCTCCTCCCCGGCTCTCCCGCGTGCGGGCAGGCCGGGGAGCGAAGCGAGACTGCGAGGAAAACGATGTCTGACATCCAGCTTTATCCCGACGGCGAGCAGCGCCGCCGGATCATGGATTTTATCATGGCGGCAGGCCAGACCCTGCTGGAAAACGGGGCCGAAGTGTTCCGGGTCGAGCAGACCATGCAGATCATGGCCCGCAGCCTCCATCTGCGGGAGTTCCACGTCTATGTGCTGACCAACGGCATCTTCGCCTCGGCGGGCACCGCCGAGATCAGCGAGGTGCGCAACGTCCCCGACCGGACCATCCATCTGGGCCGGGTGGCGGCGGTGAACGAACTGTCCCGCGAACTGGCCGAGGGCCGGGTGGGCCTGGCCGAAGCCGAGCTGCAGCTGGCCGCGGCCCGGCGCATCCCCTTCCCCGGGGCGGCCGCCCAGATCCTGAGCGGGACGGTGGGCTCGGCAGCCTTTGCCCTGATGTTCGGCGGGGGCCTGGCCGAGGCGGCGGCCGCCGCCCTTGCGGGGTGCACCGTCAGCGTCTACCTGTGGGCCTGCAGGCGGCTGCCCGCCCTCTTTCTCAAGCTGACCGGCGCAGGGCTCATCACCCTGGTCTGCATCCTGGCCTGCGGGGTGCTGGCCGCCAGCGTCAACCACGCCGCCATCGGCGCGTTGATGATCCTGACCCCCGGCGTCGCCTTCACCATGTCCATCCGGGATTTTGTCAAAGGGGACTACCTCTCGGGCACCATCCGGCTGATCGACGCGGTGCTGGTGGCCGCCTGCCTGGCCTGCGGGGCCGGCCTGGTGCTGCGGGTCCACACTCTGCTGACGGGGGTAACGGTGGTATGACGGGCGCACAGTTGTTCGAGCTGCTGCGGCAGTTTTTGCTGGGCGGGGTGGGCACTCTGTGCTTCGGGATGCTGTTCGGCATCCCCCGCCCCTGCTACCTGGCCTGCGCCGCCACCGGCGCCGTGGGCTGGCTGACCTACGAGCTGGCCGTGATGCTGGGGGTCGGCGCGGTGACCGCCAACCTGCTGGCCGTCATCCCCCTGACCCTGCTGGCCCGGCTGTTTGCCATCGGGCTCAAAGCGCCGGTGACGGTGTTTTTGCTGTGCGGCATCTTTCCGCTGGTGCCGGGGGCGGGCATCTACTATACCGCCTATTACTTCATCCAGAACGACAACGTCCAGATGGCCGCCTCCGCCGCCGACACCGTCAAGATCGCGGCCGCCCTGGCCATCGGCATCTCGCTGGTGCTGGGCCTGCCCCTGCCCCAGCAGAAGAAAAGGCCTTGACAAACCGGCGCGGGCGGGCTACAATAAAACACGATATCACAAAACCGGCTGTGAAGAGAAGAGTAAGCCCTCGCATTGACCTCAACCAGAGAGCCTGGCAGGTGGGAGCAGGCGGGGAACAGGGGGCTGAAAATGGTCTCGGAGCTGCGCAGGCGAGAGGCAAGAGCCACAAGCCTGCGACGGGTGCGCCCGTTACAGCGTCCGGCTGTACGCAGGCCCCCGGGCCCTGCCGCAGCGCTGAGGCCGCGCCCCGCAAGGGGCCGGTGAAACAAGGTGGTACCACGGAAGCATTCTGGCTCCCGTCCTTGCAGGTGTCTTTCTACCTGTGGGGACGGGAGCTTTTCTCTTTCCGTCCGTTCACACACGAAGCGTCAACACGAAAAAGGAGCGTCATTATGAACAAGATCACCCGCCGCGCATTCCTGCAAGTCACCGGCCTGACCGCCGCGGCCGCCGCCCTCTCCGCCTGCTCGGGCGGGTCGGGCAGCAGCGCCGGCTTCCACGTGGCCGTCCCCAACGACACCACCAACGAGGCCCGCGCCCTCCAGCTGCTGGAAAAGAACGGCTTCTTCACCCTGAAGGAAGGGGCCGGCATCACCGCCACCAAGAACGACATCGCGGACAACCCCCTCAACATCACCATCGACGAGGTGGAGGCCGCCCAGGTGCCCAACGTCCTGCAGGACGAGGACTACGCCGTCATCAACTCCAACTACGCCATCGCCGCCGGGCTGGACCCCATGACCCAGGCCCTGGCCATGGAGGACGGCACCTCCAGCTACGTCAACGTGCTGGTCTGCAAAGAGGGCAACGAAAACGACCCCCGCATCAAGGCCCTGGCCGCCGCGCTGGAAAGCCAGCAGGTGAAGGACTTTATGCTGGAGCAGTACGGCGGCGCGGTGGTGTCGGTGGTGGAGAACCCCACCGACGGCTACGACCCCGAAGTGGACTACGACGCCCTGGCCGGCCAGACCGTGAGCTGCGCCGCCACCCCCGCCCCCCACTGCGAAGTGCTGGAGGTCTGCGTGCCCATCCTGGAGGCCAAGGGCATCACCCTGGACATCCAGGAATTTGACGACTACATCATCCCCAACAACGTGGTCGAGGACGGCACGGTGGACACCAACTACTTCCAGCACCAGCCCTACCTGGACGACTTCAACGAGCAGAACGGCACCCACCTGGTCACCGTTGCCGGCATCCACGTCGAGCCCATGGGCATCTACGGCGGCAAGCAGACCAGCCTCGACCCCATCCAGGGCTGATAGACACCGGAGGACCCCGCTGTGATCGAACTGAAACATCTGTCCAAGACCTTCCAGATGAAGGACGGCGCCGTCCAGGCGCTGCGGGACATCAACCTGACCATCCCCGACGGGATGATCTACGGCATCATCGGGATGTCGGGGGCCGGCAAAAGCACCCTGGTCCGCTGCATCAACCTGCTGGAGCGCCCCACCGAGGGCCAGGTGGTCATCGACGGCACCGAGATGCAGTCCCTGACCCCCGCCCAGCTGCGCCAGCGCCGGCAGAAGATCGCCATGATCTTCCAGCAGTTCAACCTGCTGATGCAGCGCAGCTGCCTGGCCAACGTCTGTTTCCCCATGGAGCTGGCCGGCGTGAAAAAGGCCGACGCCGAAAAACGGGCCCGGGAGCTGCTGCAGACGGTGGGCCTGCCCGACAAGGCCGGCGCCTACCCCGCCCAGCTGTCGGGCGGCCAGCGCCAGCGGGTGGCCATCGCCCGGGCCCTGGCCACCGACCCCAAGGTGCTGCTGTGCGACGAGGCCACCAGCGCCCTGGACCCCGACACCACCCGCTCCATCCTGGGGCTGATCCGCGAGATCAACCAGAAGATGGGGATCACGGTGGTGGTCATCACCCACCAGATGAGCGTGGTGGAGGCCATCTGCGACCGGGTCGCCATCCTGGACGGCGGCCAGGTGGTGGAGGAGGGCACGGTGCAGGAGATCTTTGCCAAGCCCAAGACCGCCGCGGCCCGCCGCCTGGTGGCCCCCGGCGGCGGCAAGGCCTCCCGGGAGCTGGCCTCCTTTGCCCCCGACGACCACGTCATCCGCCTGACCTTCAACGGTTCTTCCACCGAAAAGCCCCTGGTGGCCTCCCTGGCCACCGAGACAGGCATCCTGGTCAGCGTCCTGAGCGCCGACACCCGCGACCTGAACCAGAAGTGTTTCGGCAGTATGCTGCTGCGCCTGCCCCGCGACGTAGCCGAAGCCCGCCGGGCCATGGAGTACATCCGCACCCAGCCCGGCGTGACCGTTGAGGAGGTGACCGGCCTGTGACCGTTATGGACTTTGCCTTTGCGGTGTGGGAGACCTTTTACATCACCGTCCTTTCCACCGCGTTTGCCCTGGTGCTGGGGCTGCCCCTGGGCGTGCTGCTGGTGGCCGGGGACAAGGACGGCGTCCTGCCCCTGCCCGGCTGGCTGATGCACGCGCTGAACTTCGTCATCAACATCCTGCGCAGCATCCCCTTCCTGATTTTGATGATCTGCGTATTCCCTCTGTCCCGCCTGATCGTGGGCACCACGGTGGGCACCAACGCCACCATCGTGCCCCTGGTGGCGGCGGCCTTCCCCTTTGTGGCGCGGCTGGTGGAGACCAGCCTGCGGGAGCTGGACCCCGGCGTGGTCGAGGCCGCCCAGAGCATGGGCGCCACCCCCCTGCAGATCATCACCAAGGTGATGATCCCCGAAAGCCTGCCCAGCCTTGTCTCCAGCATGACCACCGCCCTGACCACCATCCTGGGCTATTCGGCCATGTCGGGCGCCATCGGCGGCGGCGGCCTGGGCAAGGTGGCCATCTCCTACGGCTACTACCGCTACCAGGCCGGCATCATGCTGGTGGCCGTGGTGCTGCTGATCGTGCTGGTGCAGCTGTTCCAGACCATCGGCACCGCCATCGCCACCCACAGCGACAAGAGATTGAGAAAGTGACCCCCCGCCTCCCGTGACGGAGGGAGGGCAAGAAAGGAGTTCTCTATGAACCGCGATACCATCTGCGTGCAGGGCGGCTACACCCCCGGCAACGGCGAGCCCCGCCAGATCCCCATCATCCAGTCCACCACCTTCAAGTACGACACCAGCGAGGACATGGGCAAGCTGTTCGATCTGGAGGCCGACGGCTACTTCTACTCCCGCCTGCAGAACCCCACCTGCGACGCCGTGGCCCGCAAGATCGCCGCCCTGGAAGGGGGCGCCGCCGCCATGCTGACCTCCAGCGGGCAGGCCGCCAACTTCCTGGCCCTGTTCAACATCTGCCAGTGCGGGGACCACATCGTCTCCTCCTCCACCATCTACGGCGGCACCTTCAACCTGATCTCGGTCACCATGGCCAAGATGGGCATCGACGTCACCTTCGTCTCCCCCACCGCCACCGAGGAAGAGCTGGACGCCGCGTTCCGGCCCAACACCAAGGCCGTCTTTGGCGAGACCATCGCCAACCCCGCCCTCACCGTGCTGGACATCGAAAAGTTTGCCAGGGCCGCCCACGCCCACGGGGTGCCCCTGATCGTGGACAACACCTTCCCCACTCCGGTCAACTGCCGCCCCATCGAGTGGGGCGCCGACATCGTCACCCACTCCACCACCAAGTATATGGACGGCCACGGCGCCGGGGTGGGCGGCGCCATTGTGGACAGCGGCCATTTTGACTGGATGGCCCACGCCGACAAGTTCCCCGGCCTGACCACCCCCGACGAGAGCTACCACGGCATCACCTACGCCGAGCGGTTCGGCCAGGGCGGCGCTTTCATCACCAAGGCCACCGCCCAGCTGATGCGGGACTTCGGCTGCTGCCAGTCCCCCCAGAACGCCTTTATCCTGAACCTTGGCCTGGAGAGCCTCCACGTCCGGATGGCCCGCCACTGCGCCAACGCCCTGGCAGTGGCCCAGTTCCTGGAGCAGCACCCCAAGGTGGCCTATGTGGATTACTGCGGGCTGGAGTCCAGCCCCTACCACGCCCTGGCCCGGAAGTATCTGCCCCATGGCAGCTGCGGCGTGGTCTCCTTCGGCCTGGCCGGCGGCCGCGAAGCCGCCAGCACCTTCATGAAGTCCCTGCGGCTGGCCGCCATCGAGACCCATGTGGCGGACGCCCGCACCTGCTGCCTGAACCCGGCCTCCAGCACCCACCGGCAGATGAACGACGAGCAGCTCAAGGCCGCCGGCGTCCCCGCCGAGCTGGTGCGCATGAGCTGCGGCCTGGAAGCCAGCGAGGACCTGATCGCGGACATCGCCCAGGCGCTGGACCAGGTCTGATCCCGCCCCGGCCATTTTTGGAAGGCACTTCAAACAACCACCTCTTGGGCCGGCTCCCCCTTTGTCCCCCTTTGACAGAGGGAGCCGTCAGCGCAGCTGACCGAGAGGGCTCTGAAAGGAATCCGCCATGCCCCTCATCATCCCCAAGACCCTGCCCGCCTACGACGCGCTGTACGCGGAAAACATCTTTGTGATGCACCGGGAGCGGGCCCTCTCCCAGCACATCCGGCCGCTGGAGATCGCCATCCTCAACCTGATGCCCACCAAGATCGCCACCGAGACCCAGATCGCCCGGCTGCTGGCCAACAGCCCCCTGCAGGTCCACATGACCCTGCTGCAGACCGCCAGCCACGCGGCCACCCATGTTTCCCCCGCCCATCTGGAAGCCTTTTACAAGACCTTTGACGAGGTGCGGGACCGCCGCTTTGACGGGATGATCATCACCGGCGCGCCGGTGGAGACCATCCCCTTCGAGGAGGTGGACTACTGGCCCGAGCTGTGCGAGATCATGGATTATTCCAAATCCAACGTTTACTCCACCCTCCACGTCTGCTGGGGGGCGCAGGCGGGGCTGTACCACCACTACGGGGTGCGCAAGGAGCTGCTGCCCGAAAAGATGTTCGGCATCTTCCCCCACCGGGTCACCCGGCCGGCCAACCCCCTGGTGCGGGGCTTTGACGAGGAGTTTTATGCCCCGCACAGCCGCCACACCGGGGTCTGCGTGGAGGACATCGCCCAGTGCCCGGCGCTGCGCATCCTGGCCGCCAGCGACGAGGCCGGCCCCTACCTGCTGAGCACCGAGAACGGCCGCCAGATCTTCGTCACCGGGCACCCCGAGTACGACAAGCTGACCCTGGACGCCGAATACCGCCGGGACGTGGCCCGGGGGCTGCCCATCGCGCCGCCCAAAAACTACTACCCCGACAACGACCCCGGCCGCACCCCTGTGTTCCGCTGGCGGGCCCACGCCCACCTGCTGTATTCCAACTGGCTGAACTATTATGTCTATCAGAACACCCCCTACGACCTGAACACCCTGGACGACACCACGCCGTAACCAGCAATCCACATTGAGAGGTACTTTCATGGGCATCCAACCAAGCTGGGGCTTTTCGGTGGGCAGCCTGCCCCCCGGGCCCCTGAACCGGATCAGCGACGTGCCGGGGGTGACGGTGGGCCACTGCACCCTGGCCGGCGGCGACGTCCAGACCGGCGTCACCGCCCTGCTGCCCCACCCGGGGGACACCTTTCACGAAAAGGTGCCTGCGGCGGCCCACGTCATCAACGGCTTTGGCAAGACCACCGGCCTGGTCCAGATCGAAGAGCTGGGCACCCTCGAGACCCCCATCCTCTTCACCAACACCCTCAGCGTGGGGACGGTGTCCACCGCGCTGGTCCGGTATATGCTGGACCGCTGCCCCGACATCTGCGAGACCACCGGCAGCGTCAACCCGGTGGTCTGCGAGTGCAACGACAGCGGCCTGAACGACATCCGGGGCCTCCACGTCACCGAGGCCCACGCCCTGGCCGCCCTGGCCGACTGCCGCGCCGATTTTGCCGAGGGCGCGGTGGGGGCCGGCCGGGGGATGCGCTGCCACGGGCTCAAGGGCGGCATCGGCTCGGCCTCCCGCCGGCTGGAGCTGGAGGGCCGGACCTTCCATCTGGGGGCGCTGGTCCTGTCCAACCACGCGCGGTTCGACGACCTGATCCTGGCCGGCGTCCCCATCCGGCAGCGGCTGGCCCAGGCCGGCGTGCCGCCCCACCAGGACCGGGGGTCCATCATCACGGTGCTGGCCACCGACGTCCCCCTCACCTGCCGCCAGCTGGGCCGGGTGGCCCGCCGGGCCATCGTGGGCCTGAGCCGCACCGGCTCCTACTGCGGCAACGGCAGCGGGGAGATCGTCATCGCCTTTTCCACCGCCTGCCGCATCCCCCACGACCCCCGGGGGGACTTCGTGCCCCTGCGGGCGGTCCACGAGGACCGGATGGACCTGCTGTTCCGGGCCGCGGCCGAGTCGGTGGAGGAGAGCGTCCTCTCCTCCCTGCTCCACGCCGAGACCGTCACCGGCCGGGGCGGCCTGACCGTCCCCTGCCTGGCCGACCTGCTGCACCAAGCGAAAGGAGAATCCTGACATGGACATCATGGAACTGCTTGCCACCCGCCGCACCTACCGCCGCTTTCAGCAGACGCCCGTCCCCGCCGCCGTGGTGGACGACATGATCCAGGCTGTGCGCCTGTCCTCCTGCGGGGGCAACCGGCAGGCCATCCGCCTGGTGGTGGTCCAGAGCCCCGAGATGGTGGCCCGGGTCCAGCCCCTGGTCAAGTGGGCGGCCTACCTGCCCCCCGAGCAGGGGACGCCGGGCCCCGGCGAACAGCCCGTCCTGTTCGTGGCCGTGGTCCAGGACGCCTCGATCCCCGGCGACAAGGACACCGACGCAGGCATCGCCCTGGCCAACCTGACCCTGGCCGCCTGGGCCAGGGGGGTGGGCAGCTGCATCATGGGGGCCATCGACCGACCCCGGCTGACCGGGCTGCTGGGCCTGGCGGAGAACGAAACGCTGCACACCATGGTGGCCCTTGGCTACCCGGCCCACGCCGCCCGCGTCGTCCCCCTGACCGAAGCCACCGGCGTCAAATACTACCTGGACGCAAACCGCGACTACTGCGTGCCCAAGCGCAGCGCGGAAGAGATCGCGCGGTATCTCTGAACGCCCAAGCCCCCGCCTGAGCGCGCCCCCTGAGGAGGCCGCCCCGGGCGGGGGCTTTTTGCATATATGCGTCATATTTTGGCGTATTTTGCATAAGTTATCTCAATTTGGTTTCAATTTAGGCTGCCTTTCTGCACAAGACTTGACATTTACATTTGTACAAACTATACTACAGGTTGTCGCCGGGATGACGCCCGGCTGAACGCCGCATCGTCTGTTTGCGGCCGGGGCGGGTCGCCCGCCCCCTGCCTGTTTGCCAAAGTTCGAAGATTCAAGAGGAGTGTATGAATATGAATAAGATCACCCGCCGCAGCTTCCTGGCCGCTGCCGGTCTGTCCGCCGCTCTGGTCCTGACCGCCTGCTCCAGCACCAGCTCTTCCACCGCCGCCTCCAGCACTGCCAGCAGCGCCGCTTCTGCCGCCGGCAGCGAGGCTTCCACCCAGGCCATCCAGACCCTGGAGGACCTGAACGGCAAGACCGTGGGCGTCCAGCTGGGCACCACCGGCGACCTGCTGATGAGTGAGGAAGTGGGCGAAGGCGAGGACAAGCTGGGCATCGCCGGCGTGGAGCAGTACAACAAGGCCGCCGACGCCGTGCAGGCCCTGCTGACCAACAAGATCGATGCCGTCTGCATCGACGACCAGGTGGCCAAGAACTTTGTGGCCGCCAACCCCGATGAGCTGACCACCCTGGACACCGCCTTCGCGGAGGAGAGCTACGCCATCGCCGTCAGCAAGGACAACCCCGACCTGACCGAGCAGCTGAACGGCGCCATCGCCGAGCTGAAGGAGGACGGCACCCTGGACGCCATCCTGGACAAGTACATCGCCAAGGTGGAGGGCGCCGAGGGCTATGTCTCCCCCGAGGGCACCGAGTACCCCAACGGCACCCTGGTGATGGCCACCAACGCCACCTTCGACCCCTATGAGTACATCGAGAACGGCGAGATCGTGGGCATCGACGCCGAGTTTGCCAAGGCCCTGTGCGACAAGCTGGGCTATGACCTGCACATCGAGGACATGGAGTTTGACTCCATCATTGCGGCCGTCAACAGCGGCAAGGCCGACTTCGGCATGGCGGGCATGACCGTCACCCCCGAGCGTCAGGAGCAGATCGACTTCACCGATACCTACTGCACCGCCGCCCAGTCCATCATCGTGCTGAAGTAAGCGGACGGACCATCTGCGGTCAAAAGAGAAAAAACTCTTTACAAACTGCGGTTTTTGTGGTTTCATAAGAGATGCAGAGGACAGAGCCCAGGTGCGAATCCCGGCTCTGTCCCTTCTCTTTATGTATATATGCATAAAAATTCAAAAATTATGCATATTCACCCCCTGTCCGCCCCGTCAAGGAGGGAAGTTCATGGCATTTTTCCAAAACCTGTGGGAGGAACTTTCCAGCGAGTTCGTCTCCACCTTCATCGAGGAGCAGCGCTACCTGCTGTTCCTGAACGGTCTGAAAACCACCCTGATCGTTGCCTTTGCGGCAGCGGCCCTGGGCGTGGTGCTGGGCTTCATCATCGCCTACATCCGCACCACCCATGACCAGACCGGACACCTGCGCATCCTGAACGGCATCTGCAAGCTGTACCTGACCGTCATCCGCGGCACCCCCACCATGATCCAGCTGCTCATCATGTACTTTGTCATCTTCGGCTCGGTGAATGTCGGCAAGGTGCCGGTGGCCATCCTGGCCTTCGGGATCAACAGCGGCGCCTATGTGGCCGAGATCTTCCGCAGCGGCATCATGAGCCTGCCTCCGGGACAGATGGAGGCCGCCCGCAGCCTGGGTCTGAACTACACCCAGGCCACCTGGAAGATCATCCTGCCCCAGGCGGTCAAGAACGTCCTGCCCGCGCTGGGCAACGAGCTGATCGTCCTGCTCAAGGAGACCTCCATCAGCGGCTACATCGCCCTGCAGGACCTGACCAAGGCCGGCGACATCGTCCGCAGCCGCACCTACAGCACCTTCTTCCCCTACATCTCGGTGGCCCTGATCTACCTGATGATGGTGCTGTTCCTGGAGAAAGTGCTCAACTATATGGAAGGGAGGCTGGCGCGCAGTGACCGCTAACAAAGAAAAGATCATCGAGGTCCGCGGCCTGAAAAAGACCTACGGCGGCGAGAAGAAGCGGGGCTACAAGGGCTTGACCCCTCTCCTGGACGTGCTGAAAGGCATCGACATCGACATCTACCGGGGGGACGTGGTCTGCCTGATCGGCCCGTCGGGCTGCGGCAAGTCCACCTTTCTGCGCTGCCTGAACCGGCTGGAAAAGCCCACCGGCGGCACCATCAAGTTCGAGGGAGTCGAGGTGGACGAGGCCCACATCGACAAGCTGCGCCAGAAGATGGGGATGGTGTTCCAGCACTTCAACCTCTTCCCCCACATGACAGTGAAGGAGAACCTGGAGATGGCCCCCGTCCTGCTCAAGCTGAAAAGCAAAGAGGAGGCCGCCCAGCGGGCCGACGAGCTGCTGGCCCGGGTGGGCCTGTCGGACAAGGCGGACGTCTACCCCGCCAGCCTGTCGGGCGGGCAGCAGCAGCGCATCGCCATCGCCCGGGCCCTGGCCATGGACCCCGACGTCATCCTGTTTGACGAGCCCACCTCGGCCCTGGACCCCGAGATGGTGGGCGAGGTGCTGGCCCTGATGAAGGAGCTGGCCCACACCGGCATCACCATGCTGGTGGTGACCCACGAGATGGGCTTTGCCCGGGAGGTGTCCAACCGGGTCATCTTCATCGACGAGGGGGTCATCCAGGAGGACGAGCCCCCCGAGGAGCTGTTCTCCAATCCCAAGAACCCCCGGCTGAAAGCCTTCCTCTCCAAAATGTTATAATGCAAAAAGAAACGCCCGGCAGGAAATGTCCCGCCGGGCGTTTTTGTTTACTTCTTGCGCAGATACTTGATACACGCCAGGATGACGGCCAGGTAGCAGCCGCATCGCAGCAGGTTCATGACGACGGTCAGGACCATGCCGGCCCCGACCATGATGGTGGGTGACATCGCCTTTCACCTCCTATCGGTCTGTGTTACAGGTTGGGATCCCCGCTGTCGGAAGCATCCCCGGCCTGCTGGGTGTACAGGATCATCAGGTGGCTGGCGCTGGCCTCCAGGGTCTCTTTGGCCTGGCGGAGAGCGGTCTCCTCGGTGTCGTTCATCTTTTCGGGGTGGTCCTTGCGGATGCAGCGGCGGAGGTTGGCAAGGTCGGTCTTGATGCGGTTCTTCTCGTCCTTGTCGATCTCCTTTTTGCACTTGGAGAGGGCCTCGTCCACCTTGTAGGCCAGGATCTCGGCCTGGTTGTGCAGCTCCAGCCGGCCCTTGCGGCGGCTGTCCTCCGCCTCGTAGGCGGCGGCGTCGGCCATGGCCCGCTGGATCTCGCTCTCGGACAGGTTGGTGGAACCGGTGATGGTGATGTTCTGCTCCCGGCCGGTGCCCAGGTCCTTGGCCGAGACCTTGACCACGCCGTTGACGTCGATGTCGAAAGTGACCTCGATCTGGGGCTTGGACGAAAAGCCGGCCCGGATGCCTCCCAGTTTGAACTTGCCCAGCGACTTGTTGTCCTTGGCAAAGCGGCGCTCGCCCTGCAGGACGTTGATCTCCACCGAGGTCTGCATGGGGCGGGCGGTGGTGAAGATCTGGCTCTTGCGGGTGGGGATCATGCTGTTGCGGGTGATGAGGGGGGTGGCCACGCCGCCCAGGGTCTCGATGGAAAGGGTCAGGGGGGTGACGTCCATCAGGACCAGCCCCTGGGCCGCCGCGCCGGTGGCGCCGGCCAGCTTGCCGCCGCCCTGCAGCAGGCCGCCCTGGATGGCTGCGCCCATGGCCACGCACTCGTCGGGGTTCAGGGTGTGGCTGGGCTCCTTGCCCAGCAGCTCCTTGACCTGGCGGGCCACCGCGGGCATCCGGGTGCTGCCGCCCACCAGCAGGACGCGGCCCAAATCGGCGGGGGCCAGCCCGGCGTCCCGCAGGGCGTTGTTGACCGGCTCCACCGTGCGGGCCAGCAGGTCGCCGGTCATCATCTCGAACTGGGGGCGGGTCAGGGTGGCGTCGATGTGGCGGGGGCCGTCCCGGCCCACTGCGATAAAAGGCAGGTTGATCTGGGCCGAGGGCGCGCTGGACAGCTCCTTCTTGGCCTTTTCCGCCTCTTCTTTCAGGCGGCCCATGGCGGCGGGGTCCCGGGTCAGGTCGATGCGGTCGGTCTTTTTGAACTCCTGCACCAGCCAGTCCACAATGCGGGCGTCGAAGTCGTCGCCGCCCAGCCGGGTGTCGCCGCCGGTGGCCAGCACCGTGAAGGTGCCGTCCTCGATCTCGATGATGGACACGTCGAAGGTGCCGCCGCCCAGGTCGTAGACCATGACCTTCTGGGCGGTCTCCTTGTCCACACCGTAGGCCAGAGCGGCGGCGGTGGGCTCGTTGATGATCCGCTTCACGTCCAGGCCGGCAATCTTGCCCGCGTCCTTGGTGGCCTGGCGCTGGGAG
>DXBJ01000009.1 GCA_019116585.1 Candidatus Faecalibacterium gallistercoris
TGTGGTACTGGGCGATGCGGACGGCGGCGGTCTCCTCCCCGGCGGCCAGCCGGACGGTGATGTCGAAGATCTGGCCGTAGTCCACCGCCTCCACTTGGATGGGGGTGCTTTCCAGGAAGCGGCGCATCTCCACTTTCTGCTCTTCGGTCACTTCGGAGATCACCTCCAGGGCGCGGCCCGCCTGGCCGCCCACGATGCCGGCGGCCGCCGCGGCCTCGATCCCCTTCATCCCGTCGGTGTTGGGCACGATGACGCTCTTGACGTTCTTGATGATGTTGTTGCTGACCCCCAGCCAGACCTGGCCGGGCAGTCTGCCCAGCACCTCCCGGGCCTTGGCCGCCGCGTAGGCGATGGCGATGGGCTCGGTGCAGCCCATGGCGGGGATCAGCTCTTCGTGCAGAATACGCACATATGCCTGATACACTTTGCTGTTCCGTTCCATGTTTCAGTTCCCTTTCTGTTTGCGTTCCAAAATGTCGATCATGGTCTTTTCGGTGCCCACCATGCCCGGGGAGGCGATCAGCCCCATGTTGCGCATGGTCTGTTCCGGGGTGGGTCCGTTGATGCCGTGGACCGGGTCGATCGCGACGCCCTGCATGGCCATGGATACCGACCGGTAGGCGGCGTCCACCGCCACCACGCCTTTCATGGTGCAGCCCTGGTTGCCGCCGTCGCAGATCATGCCGGTGATGCTGCTGGCCATATTGCGGATGGTGCGGGCCATGGCGTCTTCGCCGCCGTCCCGCAGCAGGACCAGGCCGCAGGCCATGCCGGTGCCCGCCGCAATGGCGCAGCCGCAGAAGGCCGACAGCTTGCCCGAATACTCCTTGATGTACATGCAGACCAGATAGCTCAAAGCGGCGGCGCGCAGCAGCTTTTCTTCCGGGTAACCCTGCACCCGATAGGCAGCGTAGAGGGGCATGGTGGCGATGATCCCGTGGGCCCCCGACCCGGTGATGCTCATGGCCGGCTGGGGCAGACCCAGGACCCGGGCTTCGATGGCTCCGTTGCAGAGCAGCGAGGCGGTGGCCCGCTCGTCCCGGGAGATGAGCTGGCCGCCGTTTTCGGCCAGCAGATAGCGGGCGCAGGTGGTGCGGGGGCTGGACAGCCCCGCCTGGCAGAGGGCCAGATTCATCTCGAAGGCGCGCCGGATAAAAGCGAGCTCTTCGGCCGGGACGGTGAGGGCGTACTCCCGCAGCTGGGCCAGGGTGTAGCGGTGGATCAGAGGCGTGGCTTCGCCGGTATCCTCCGGGTTGCCGGCCAGGCCGGGCTCTTCCAAAACGGTGCGGCCGTTCTCGGTGATGCGGACGATGTGGGTGTGGGCGTCCTGAATGGTGACGGACGCCTCCCCTTCCCCGGTCTCCACCGTAGCCTGGATGAAGATGCGGCTGCTGATCCCGGCCACTTCCACCTGGACCATGCCGGCAGCGACCATCTCTTTGGCCTGGCGGGCCTGTTCCGGCGTGACGCCGTCCAGGCATTCCAGGCCCTTGTCCGGGTCCGCGCCCACCGCGCCCAGGGCGGCGGCGTGGGCGTTGCCCACCTCGCTGCTGCCCGGTATGCCGCAGGTGAAGGCATTTTTGAACATGCCGCTGTTCAGCCGCAGGACGATCCGGCGCACCGGCCCGTGGGTATGCCGCCGGGCCTCGGCCACGGCAAAGGCGATGGCTCCCGGCTCGGTGACGCCCAGGGCGGGCTTCATGTCCTGGCGGATCAGCTCGGTCAATTCGTGCATGGGCACACTCCTTTCCCGCCCCCTCTTCACAAGAGGACCCCGGCGCGGCGGGCGCCGGCCGGGGTCAACCAAGGGAAATAAGGAAGGCGTATAATGGGTTTATCCCAGGATGTCGTTCAGGTCCAGGGTCAGGGTCCCGTCCTCCCGCTCAAAGCAGGGGACGCCCAGCCGCCGGGTGCCGCGGATCTCCGCGTAGAGGGGGCTGCTCTCCCGGATCTGCAGGTAGTCCTGCAGGGCCGCGTGGCAGGAGAGGATGTCTTTGAATTCCACCTCCGCGCCTGCGCCGGCCAGCCGGTTCAGGGCATAGAGGGTGTCGGGGCAGAGATGGCTGCCAATGACGGTCACTTTCATGCTTTACACCTCCGCAATGGCTTCGATCTCGCACAGGACGCCCTTGGGCAGAGCCTTGACGGCCACGCAGCTGCGGGCGGGCTTGCCGGTGAAGTAGCCTGCATAGACCTCGTTGAAGGCGGCAAAATCACCCATGTCGGCCAGGAAGCAGGTGGTCTTGATGACCCGGGTCAGGTCGGAGCCGGCGGCCTCCAGGATGGCCTTGACGTTCTCGCAGCTCTGGCGGGCCTGGGCGGCGATCCCCTCGGGGACGCTGCCGTCGGCGGGGCTGGCGGGGATCTGGCCGCTGGTGTAGACGATGCCGTTCACAACGTAGCCCTGCACATAGGGGCCGATGGCGCCGGGGGCGTTTTTGGTGTCGATCAATTTCATAGCGATGCTCCTTTTCTATCTGCAAAAAATGACGTGGAGGGGTTCAGCGGGCCTGCTTGCGGGCGCTGGCCTTGACCAGCCAGTCCTTGCCTTCCACCAGGCGGGTGACCATCATGGAGGCGATGGTGTCGCCGGAGGAGTTCAGGCAGGTGGCGGCGGGGTCAAAGATGAAGCCCAGGGTCGCAATGATGGGGAAAGCCTCGGCCGGGAAGTTGAACATGCTGACGATCAGCATCTCGCCCACCAGGCCGCCGCCCGGCGCGCCGGACAGGACAAAGGCCGAGAGGATGGCCACCACAATGGCCATGCCATAGGTGCCTGCGCCCGAGAAATCCATCCCGAAGATGCCGTACAGGAAGGCGATCTTGACGATGGAGGACAGGACCGAGCCGTCCATGTGCATGGTGCAGCCCATGGGCAGCACCAGGTCGCTGACGTCCTTGGGGACGCCGATGGCGTCGCAGGCTTCCTTGTTGACGGGGATGGTGGCGGCGGAGGACTGGGTGGCGAATGCGGTGATGGCCGGCGGGAAGATGTGCTTGATCATGGTGGTCACGCCCAGCTTGCCGGCGGCCAGGAAGGCGTACAGGGGGAAGAAGATGACGGCGTAGAGCAGGCACAGAGGGTAGTAGACCAGCATGGACCGGCCGTAGTCGCCGATGATCTCGGGGCCGTAGGTGGCCACCAGGTTGGCAAAGTAGGCGCCCAGGCCCAGAGGGGCGATGGTCATGATCACGCCGACGAACTTCATGATGATGTCGTTCAGGTTGATGAGCAGCTTGCCCACAGGGGTCTCGTCGCCGCCGCAGGCCGACACACAGAAGCCGATGAGGATGGCGAAGATGATGAGGGGCAGCATGTTGGACTTATCCCACAGGTCCGAGAAGTCGGACACGGTCAGGGAGCTGACGATCAGCTCGGCGGCGGTCTTGGCCTCGCCCACCTCGGTGCTGGTCATCTCGATGGAGGTGCCGGCGGAGGGGCTGAACAGGTTGACCCAGATCAGGACACAGGTGGCTGCGATCAGACCGGTGAAGATGAAGGTGCCGATGGTGCCGCCCAAAATGCGGCCCAGACGCTTCATGTTGGCCATGCTGCCCACGGCGGAGGCGATGGAAACAAACACCAGGGGCACCACGATGGTGAACAGCAGGTTCAGGAAAATATCGCCCACGGGTTTGATCGTGGTGCCCACGCCGGGGGCAAAGGCGCCGATCAGCGCGCCCACGATGATGCCGCCCAGGATCAGGATCAGGTTGCCGTACTGCTGCCAGAAGGTCTTTTGCTTGATGATGTTAGACGATGTCGACATGGTTCCGTTCCTCCCTTTCTGTCACAGGGCGTCCACGGCAGCTTTCAGCTGCGCCATGGCTTTTTCCAGCGTGGCGCGGGGGCAGGCCACGTTCAGGCGCATATAGCCGCTCAGGCTGCGGCCAAAGGTGTAGCCTTCGTTCAGGCCCAGCTTGGCTTTGTGGATGAAGAAATCCCGCAGTTCTTCGTTGGTCATGTGCAGGTCCCGGCAGTCCAGCCACATCAGGTAGGTGGCGTCGGGGCGGTTGGGCTTGATCTGGGGGATGTTCCGGGCGCAGTAGTCGCAGACGTAGTCAAAGTTGCCGGAGATATACGCCAGCAGCTGCTCCAGCCACTCCTCCCCTTCCCGGTAGGCGGCTTCCATGGCCACCGAGCTGAAGGCGTTGTTGCGGTGGATGTCCATGCCGCCCCAGAACTTGTCAAAGACGGCCTTCATCTCCGCGTTGGGGAAGATGGTGGTGCTGGCCTGCAGGCCGGCCAGGTTGAAGGTCTTGGTGGCCGAGACGCAGGTGATGATGTGGCTGGCGATCTCGGGCGAAAGGGAGGCGGTGACGGTGTGGTGCTTGCCGTGGAAGATCAGGTCGGAGTGGATCTCGTCCGACACCAGCAGGGTGCCGTTTTCGATGCACAGCTCGGCCATCCGCCGCAGGTCGGCGGGATCCCAGACGATGCCCAGGGGGTTGTGGGGGTTGCACAGCAGGAAGATGCTGCACTCTTTCACCTTGGCGGCAAAATCGTCAAAGTCGATGTGCCAGCGGCCGTTCTCCTCCACCAGCTTGTTTTCCACTACGGTGCGGTCCCAGGCCTCGATCACGTCGTAAAACTCCGAATACACCGGCGTCTGGATCAGGACCTTGTCCCCGTCCCGGCTGAACAGTTTGACGATGGCCGACATGGCGGGCACCACGCCCAGGCTCCAGCTCATCAGGGCCGTGTCGGGCTTCCAGCCGTTGCGCTTGACTTCCCATTCCTGCACGGCTTCAAAGTAGCTGGCCGGGCGGGAGGTGTAGCCCCAGATGCCCTCCTCGGCTTTGGCCTTGCAGGCGTCGATGATGGGCTGGGCGGTGCGGAAGTCCATATCCGCCACCCACAGGGGGATGACGTCGGCGGTGCCGAACTTTTTGACCCGCTCGTCGTATTTGGATGAACGGTTGTGGCTGCGGTCGATGACCTCATCAAAATTGTACTTCATACGAGACTCCTTTGTTTGGGGTGGACGTTGGGACAGGCGCTGCCGGCTGCTGCCGGGGTGTCCTTTGCTGTGGTTCTACTATACCCAAATCCGGGCCGGTTGTCCAATGGGGCGAAATTTACCCGGAGGAAACATTTTGGCGCGGAAGTTTCCTCAAAGTGGAATCCACCCTTGTTTTCCAAGCACAAATCCCGTATAATGAAAAAAAGCCCGAAAACTCATTTTTTGTGTATTTATTGGAAACTGCACAGTTTGCACAAACGAAAGGAATAGTTTTTGTGGATATATCACATGAAACCGGCGACCGCATCCGGTATTACCGCAAAAAGAAGCAGATGACCATCGACCAGCTGGCCGCAGCCATCTGCAAGAGCAAGTCCTGCGTCTCAAAATACGAAAACGGCCAGATTGCCGTGGACCTGCCCACCCTCTACGACATCGCCGCCGCCCTGGAGGTGCGGGTGACGCAGCTGCTGTATCTGCCCCCCGACCGCACGGCCGGCACCCCCAGCGGGACGGTGCCCGCCTTTTTTGCCGGGCTGGACCGTTTTTACTGCTACTATTACGACGGGCGGTGCAACAGCATCCTGCGCAGCGTGTGCGACATCCTGGAGCAGGCCGAGCCCGGCTCCTTCCATGTGCATATGTACATGAACGTGGACGATTACAGCCACTATCACCTGTGCGAAAACGTCTACGACGGGCGGCTGACCCACTTTGACACCCTGAGCCTGCTGGTGATGCAGAACCAGCACATGGAGATGGACCACTACCAGGTGGGCATCCCCAGCCCGTTCATGAACGCCCCGGTCAAGTGGGGGCTGGCCTTTGGGATCTCCAGCCGCCCCCTGATGCCCACCTCCACCAAGGTGCTGTTTGCCAAAAGCCCCCAGAAGGAAACGCCGGAGTTTGAAAAAAGCCTGCGGCTGTCCAGGGAGGACATCCGGCTGATGAAGCTGTACAATATGCTGACCATCCTGTAAAGGCGGCACAGCACAAGGGAGGGACAACGCAAATGTATCTCAAAATCGCGCTGTGCGACGATTCCCAGGCCGACCGGGCGTATCTGTCGGGCCTGGCGGAACAGTGGGCGGCCCGGGCCGGGCATCAGGTCCGGGTGACCTGCTTTGAGTCGGCCGAGCAGTTCCTGTTTGAATACGCCGAAAAAAACGATTACGACATCCTTCTGCTGGATGTAGAGATGGGAGCCATGGACGGAGTCACCATGGCCAAAAAGCTGCGGGCGGAAAACGACCTGATCCAGATCATCTTCATCACCGGCTACAGCGACTACATTGCCGAAGGGTACGAGGTGGCCGCCCTCCATTACCTGATGAAGCCGGTGGGGGCGGAAAAGCTGTTCGCCGTGCTGGACCGCGCCGCCGAAAAGACCGCCAAAAACGAAAAAGCCCTCTATTTCGAGACCGGCGGCGAGATGGTGCGGGTGCCGGTGTACCAGATCCGCTATGCCGAAGTGGCGGGCAACTATGTGACCCTGCACGCCCTGGCCGACCTGACCGTCAAGATGACGCTGGGCGACCTGGAGAAGGAACTGGACGAACGGTTCTACCGGGTGGGGCGGTCGGTGGTGGTCAACCTGATCCAGATCGCCCGGGTGACCAAAAGCGAGATACGCCTTTTGGACGGCGCGTCCATCCATCTGCCCCGGGGCGCCTACGAGGGGGTCAACCGGGCCATCATCCAGATGAGGTAAGTGCAAATGAAGCTGTTTTCCAAATGGATCGACCGGCGGCTGGCCTCCTACCAGCGGGAGCTGATCGAGACCCACTACCGGGAAGTGGACAATATGTACCGGCAGATCCGGGGCTGGCGCCACGACTACCGCAACCACATCCAGACCATGAAGGCCTATGCCGCCGCCGGCGACTGGGAGGCCATCCGGACCTATCTTGACCTGCTGGACAAGGACCTGACCACCGTGGATACCGTCATCAAGACGGGCAACGCCATGACCGACGCCATCTTAAACTCCAAGATCTCTCTGGCCCGGGCCAGGGGCATCCAGGTGACGGCGGACGCCCATATCCCGGTCAAGCTGAAAACCAGCGAGATCGACCTGTGCTGCATCCTGGGCAACCTGTTTGACAACGCCATCGACGCCAGTATGCAGCTGCCCGAGGCCCAGCGGCTGATCCGGGTCTACATGGACATGAAGAACACCCAGCTCTACATCTCCTTCACCAACTTTACCGCCGGCAAAAAGCTGCGGAAGACGGGCGGCATCTTCCCCACCACCAAGGGGGAGGGGCACGGCTTCGGCCTGGTGCGGATCGACGCCATCGTGGAGCGGCTGGACGGCTACATCAGCCGCAACAGCGAGGACGGCGCGTTCACCACCGAGATCCTGCTGCCGCAGGTGTAGGGTGCAATTCGTCCCCCCAAAACGGCGTTTCGTCCCCAGAATGTTCCGGGGGCGCTTTTTTGTGCTACAATACCCCCGAAATGAGGTGAACCGCTTATGAATCCAAAACCAAAATACAGCGTCTGGCAGAACCTGCGGTTCATGCTGGCGCTGGCCTGGCACAAGGGCAAGGACGTTCTGGCCCTGTGCGTCCTGTTCGCGGCGCTGTCCCTGGGCATCAACCTGGCCCAGCTGTTCATCGCGCCGGCCGTCCTGGCCCAGGTAGAGGCCCACGCTCCCCTGCCCCGGCTGCTGGGGAGCATCGCCGGCTTTGCCCTGGCGCTGGTCCTCCTGAACGGCCTGCTGGGCTATGTGGACCAGAACACCATGTTCGGCCGGGTGCGGCTGCGCATCTCCCTCATCGGGGATCTGAACGAAAAAGCCTGCACCACCTCCTACCCCAACACCCGGGACCCGGAAGCCCTGAAACTGTTCGAGAAGGCCCAGGATGCCACCCGGTCCAATGCGCGGCCGGCAGAGCACGTCTGGACCACGCTGACCAACATCCTGCTCAATCTGGCGGGTTTCGCGGTCTATTTGACCCTGCTGTCCGGGCTGAGCCTGGGCCTGATCGGCGTGGTGGCCGTCACAACGGCGGCGGGCTTTTTCATCAGCCGGCAGATCAACGAGTGGGGCTACCGCCACCGGGAAGAGGAAGCCGCTTACCAGAAAAAGATCGACTACATCGCCCAAAAGACCGAGTCCATCCAGCTGGCCAAGGACATCCGCATCTTTGGGCTGCGCCCCTGGCTTTCGGATGTTTATGAGAGCACCATGCGGCTGTACGAGGCCTTCATCAACCGGCGGGAACGGATCTACACCGGCGCCTGCGCGGTGGACGCCTTCCTCAGCCTGGCCCGCAACGGCATCGCCTATGCCTACCTGATTCGGCTGACCCTGGCCGAAGGGCTGCCGGCCAGCCAGTTCCTGCTCTATTTCTCGGCTTTCACCGGCTTTTCCACCTGGGTCACCGGCATCCTGCAGGAGTGCTCGACCCTCCATAAGGAGAGCCTGGACCTTTCCACCATCCAGGAATACCTCCATCTGCCCGAGCCCTTCCTTTTGGAAGGCGGCGCGCCCATCCCCCCGGCCGACCGGTACGAACTGCGGCTGGATCACGTCACCTTCCGCTACCCCGGCACGGAAAAGCCCGTCCTGCAAAACCTGAGCCTGACCCTCCGCCCCGGCGAAAAGATCGCCGTCGTGGGGCTGAACGGCGCAGGCAAGACCACCCTGGTCAAGCTGCTGTGCGGTTTCTACGACCCCGACGAGGGCCGGGTGCTGCTGAACGGGCAGGACATCCGGCAATTCGACCGCCGGGCTTATTACAAGCTCTTCTCCACCGTCGCGCAGGAAATTTCCGAGCTGGACATCACCGTGGCCCAGACGGTGGCCCAGGCGGTGGACGGCATCGACATGGACAAAGTGAAAGCCTGCGTCGAAAAGGCGGGCCTCGCCGAAACGATCGCTTCCCTGCCCCAGGGCTACGACACCCACCTGGGCAAGCAGGTCTACCTGGACGGCGTGGAGCTGTCGGGCGGGCAGACCCAGCGGCTGATGCTGGCCCGCGCCCTCTACAAAGACGGGGCGTTCCTGGTGCTGGACGAGCCCACCGCCGCCCTCGACCCCATCGCCGAGAGCGACATCTACCAGAAATACAATGAGATGACCGCGGGCAAATCCTCGGTATTCATCAGCCACCGGCTGGCTTCCACCCGCTTTTGCGACCGCATCCTCTTTATTAAAGACGGGGGCATCGCCGAGGAAGGAACCCACGAGGAACTTTTGCACAAGGGCGGCGCCTACGCCAAACTGTTTGAGGTGCAGGCCCGCTACTACCAGGAAGGGAGGGACCTGGATGACATCCAAATCGGATAAGATCACCATGCGCGAGACATTTCAAATCCATTGGCGCGCCTTCAAGGACGTGCGCCGCTACTGCCCCGGGGCCTTCGGAGTCAGCATCCTGTATGGGGCGGCCGCCGCCCTCAGCCCTTACGTAACGGTCTATCTATCGGCCCGGATCATCAACGAGCTGGCCGGCGCACGCCGCCCCGGGGTGCTGTGGCCCCTGGCCGTGCTGGCTGTGGCCAGCGCCGCGGCCCTGACTTTTGTGACCGGCGCGCTGCTGCGCTGGAAAACAGCCAAGGAAGCCCAGTTCCTGGAGCGGAAAAACCGGGTGTTTGCCGACAAGATGATGTCGATGGACTTTGCCGACATCGACAAGACCGAGACCCACGACCTGCGCTCTCAAATTGCCCAGAGCGAGAACTGGGCCGGGTTCGGCTTCTACCGCTTCTGGGACCAGTTTGAAAAGGTGGCCCAAGGGCTGGCAGGCATTTTGGGCGCGGCGGTGCTTACCGTCAGCCTCTTTACCCTGCCGGTGCCCGCTTCTGCCGGGGTGTTCACCGTTTTGAACCGCCCCGCCTTCCTCGCTTTGCTGGTGCTGGCCCTGGCCTTCACCGCCGCGCTGGGCCCCCTGTGCGACAACCGCGCCATGGACCATCTGGCCCGCTGTGCCGAGAACTCCCGCTTCAGCAACCGGGTGTTTCATTGTTTTGGTTTCCTGGCCGATGACAAAGGCCGGGGCATGGACATCCGTATGTACGACCAGCAGAAGATCGCCCGCCATTACATGGAAACGGAAAGCGTCTTTAACGACCGCGCTTCTTCCCTGCCCCGCGCCTGCCGCGGCCCCATCGGTGTCTGGGCGGCGCTGGGCTCCTGCGCCAGCGCCATCCTCACCGGGCTGATCTATCTGTTTGTCTGCGTCAAGGCGTGGGCCGGGGCTTTCGGGGTCGGCAGCATCACCCAGTATGTGGGCGCGGTCAGCGCCCTGGCCAAAAACATGGGCGTTCTGATCGAGGCGCTGGGCGTGCTCCGGAGCAACGTCCCCTTCATGCGGGACATCTACCAGTTCCTGGACATCCCCAACCAGATGTACCAGGGCAGCCTGACCACCGAGAAGCGCTCCGACCGGCAGTACGAGGTGGAGTTTCAGGACGTCTCCTTCCGATACCCCGGCAGCAGCACCTGGGCCCTGCGGCACGTGAACATCAAGTTCCGCATCGGCCGGCGGATGGCGGTGGTGGGCGAAAACGGCAGCGGCAAGACCACCTTCATCAAGCTGCTGTGCCGCCTGTATGACCCCCAGGAGGGTCACATCCTGCTGAACGGCATCGACATCCGCAAATACAACTACCGCGACTACATGGGCCTGTTCTCGGTGGTGTTCCAGGACTTCCAGCTACTGGCCCAGCCTCTGGGGGAAAACGTGGCCGGCGCCCGGAACTACGACCGTGACCGCGCCCAAAAAGCCCTGGTGGACGCCGGCTTTGGGGACCGCCTGGCCTCCATGCCCGCGGGCCTGGACACCATGCTGTACAAGGAGTTTGCCGAGGACGGCGTGGACGTCTCGGGCGGCGAGGCGCAAAAGATCGCCATCGCCCGCGCCCTGTACAAGGACGCCCCCTTCATCATCCTGGATGAACCCACCGCCGCCCTGGACCCCATCGCCGAGGCTGAGATCTACGCCAAGTTCAACGACATCGCCGGAGACAAAACTGCCGTCTACATCAGCCACCGGCTCTCCTCCTGCAAGTTCTGCGACGAGATCGCCGTCTTTGACCACGGCCAGGTGATCCAGCGGGGCACTCACGAGCAGCTGCTGGCCGACGAGGCCGGCAAGTACCATGCCCTATGGCACGCCCAGGCCCAGTACTACACCCCACAGCCCTCCCCCGCCGAAGCCTGACCCCTGCCGTACAACACAAACGCCCCCGCCCCAACGGATGCATCGCGGCTCCCGGGGCGGGGGCATTTTGGGGTCAGGGCCCTGAAAACTCCGTCCGGTGCATATACACGGACAAAGAAAAATCCGAACCTGTTTCCATACAAAAACAGGTTCGGATTTTTCTTGTTTGGTGGACCTGGAGGGATTCGAACCCTTGACCTCTCGGATGCAAACCGAACGCTCTCGCATTTGATGACTGTACTAGCCCCCTTGATAAGCATCAAAGTGATGCAAAAACTTCGATTATACGCTCTATTTTGATATTTGTGAGCGACTGCTAAGTCTCCATCTTCATGCTTTTCCAAAAATTTCCTCAAATTTGAAAAAAATGGGCTGCAGATTTGGCTCGAATGAGCGAGCAAGTGTACTCTAAAAGTGGCACTGGCAGTCAAATGAGCAGCATTTGACTTACATTAAAATGCAAAAAATGCTCGCATATTCGTTTGATATTTGAGATGCATTATGGTCTGAAAAGAACAAAGTTCCCGATTTGACTTTGTTGTACACACCCATAAACAGATTCGGATTGAGCGATTTTGAGGCTGGGGGTGCGTACATGAATCGAATGGGCACAAAGGCTTTTTTGTGGGTGCTTGTCAAGAAAAGTGATTCAATATAAAGCACAGACTTCCATAAAAAGTCTGTGCATTTTTTATGCCCTGAAACTGCATAAAAAGAGGAGAAAGCAAATGCCACTGGATTATTTTTATGGCGGCCAGGCCGACCTGTTTTCCTTTTATCGATTGCCCAAAGCTCTCTTTGTAGACCCCAGATTCCGCGGTATCTCTGCAGAATCGAAAATCCTGTATGGCCTCTTATTGGATCGGATGGGGCTTTCGGTCAAGAATGGCTGGACGGATGATACCGGCCGGGTATACATCATCTTCACGACAGAAGAAATCATGGAAGCGCTCTATTGTGCGGACAACAAGGCCACCAAGCTCATGAAGGAGTTGGAAAGCTGTGGCCTGATTGAGCGCAAACGCCGGGGCCTTGGAAAACCCAGCCTGATCTATGTGAAAAACTTTATTTCTGAATCGTCAGAACCACGAATCCAGAATCGTGAAAATCACGATTCTGGAACCGTGAAAAACGCGACTCTTGAATCGTTAAAATCACGAGGAATTAAGAATAATCAAAACAATACTGACCTGAGTGAGACTGATCCCTTCTTTTCCGGCGAAACTGCCGGAACGGAATCCGAAGGGAAAAACGACCGCACCCTGTATCAGGAGTATTTTTCTCGGCAGATCAACTTCGAGGCTCTGATTGCAGGCCACCCTGATGATGAGGATATGCTGCGGGAGATGCTGGAGCTGATGGTTGATACCGTGTGCAGCAAACGCCGCTTCATCCGCATTGCAGGCGATGACAAGCCCGCTGAGGTGGTGAAGGCCCAGCTCATGAAACTGAACGGCGACCATCTGCGGTTTGTCCTTATGTGCCTGAAAGAGAACACCACTCAGGTGCGGAATATGCGGCAATATCTGTTGGCGACCCTCTACAACGCCCCCATGACCATGCACAGTTCCTATGCTGCCAGGGTACAGCATGATTTCAAAACAGGATAAAAGTTTGGCCCAGAGGTTTCTCTGGGCCTTTTCTGTTGGAGGTGATGAATCATTTCAGAGCAAAAAAGCGAAGTTATCTCAACGGAACCCAACCACGAGCAGATCCAGCAAATCCCCATCGCCGAGCTGCACCCCTTCAAAAACCATCCGTTCAAGGTCCTGGACGATGAGGCTATGCAGCGGACGGTGGAGAGCGTGGCGCAGTTCGGCGTGCTGGCTCCGCTCATCGCCCGGCCCCGAGAGGAAGGAGGTTACGAGATCATATCAGGGCACCGCCGCCAGCACGCGGCCCAGCTGGCCGGGCTGAAAACCCTGCCGGTGATTGTGCGGAACATGAGCGACGATGAGGCGGTGATCCACATGGTGGACAGCAACTTGCAGCGCGAACACATCCTTCCCAGTGAGAGGGCTTTCGCCTACAAAATGAAGCTGGAAGCCATAAAAAATCAAGGTGCTAGGTCAGATTTAACTTCATCCCAAGTTGGGATGAAGTTGCAGGCACTGGATATTGTGGGGCAAGATGCAGGTGACAGTCGTAATCAGGTACACCGTTATATCCGCCTGACCAACCTCATCCCGGAACTTCTCGACCTGGTAGACCAAAAGAAAATCTCCTTCAATCCCGCTGTGGAGCTGTCCTATTTGACGGTTACCGAACAGCGGGATTTTTTGGAGGCCATGCAGGATACCCAGAACGCACCGTCCCTCTCCCAGGCTCAGCGCATCAAGAAACTGAGCCAGGAGGGCCAGTGCAGCTACGATGCCATCTTTGACATCATGGGCGAAGAAAAGAAAGCGGAAATGGACCGTGTGACCATCAAAAACGAGGTGCTGCGGAAATACTTCCCCAAATCCTACACGCCCAAGCAGATGCAGGACACCATCATCAAGCTGCTGGAACAGTGGCAGAAAAAGCGCCAGCGCAGCCAGGAACGCTGACCTGCTGACACGATGCAGAGACAGGAGGACATTCAATGTAC
>DXBJ01000010.1 GCA_019116585.1 Candidatus Faecalibacterium gallistercoris
AGTACCGCGGCGAGTTTGAAGAGCGGCTCAAGAGCGTCCTGAACGAGGTCAAAAAGAGCGAAGGCCAGATCATCCTCTTCATCGACGAGCTGCACACCATCGTGGGCGCCGGCAAGACCGACGGCGCCATGGACGCCGGCAACCTGCTCAAGCCCATGCTGGCCCGGGGCGAGCTGCACTGCATCGGCGCCACCACCCTGGACGAGTACCGCCAGTACATCGAGAAGGACCCCGCCCTGGAGCGGCGGTTCCAGCCGGTGATGGTGGACGAACCCACGGTGGAGGACACCATCTCCATCCTGCGCGGGCTGAAAGAGCGGTACGAGGTGTTCCACGGCGTCAAGATCAACGACAGCGCCCTGATCGCCGCCGCCACCCTCAGCGACCGGTACATCACCGACCGCTTCCTGCCCGACAAGGCCATCGACCTGGTGGACGAAGCCTGCGCCATGATCAAGACCGAGATGGAGAGCATGCCCAGCGAGATGGACGACCTGGCCCACAAGATCACCCAGCTGCAGATCGAGCAGGTCAGCCTGAAAAAGGAGACCGACGCCCTCAGCCAGAGCCGCCTGAAGGACATCGAAAAAGAGCTGGCCGAGCTGCAGGACAAGTTCCGCCAGATGAAGGCCCAGTGGGAAAACGAGAAGAACGCCATCAGCAAGGTGCAGGCCCTGCGGGAGCAGATCGAGCAGACGGGCGCCGCCATCGAGAAGGCCCAGCGGGAGTACGACCTGAACAAGGCCGCCGAGCTGAAATACGGCCGCCTGCCCGAGCTGCAGAAGCAGCTGGCCGCCGAAGAAAAACTGGCCGCTGAAAAGAAGGAGGCCAGCCTGCTGCGGGACCGCGTCACCGACGAGGAGATCGCCCGCATCGTGGCGCGCTGGACCGGCATCCCGGTGGAAAAGCTGGTGGAAGGCGAGCGGGAAAAGCTGCTGCACCTGGCCGACGTGCTGCACCGGCGGGTGATCGGCCAGGACGAGGCCGTCACCAAGGTCAGCGAGGCCATCCTGCGCAGCCGCGCCGGCATCGCCAATCCCAACCGGCCCATCGGCAGCTTCCTGTTCCTGGGCCCCACCGGCGTGGGCAAGACCGAGCTGGCCAAGGCCCTGGCCGAAAGCCTGTTCGACAGCGAGAAAAACCTGATCCGGATCGACATGACCGAATATATGGAGAAGTTCAGCGTCAGCCGCCTGATCGGCGCGCCTCCGGGATATGTGGGCTACGAGGAGGGCGGCCAGCTGACCGAGGCGGTCCGCCGCAAGCCCTACAGCGTGGTCCTGTTCGACGAGGTGGAAAAAGCCCACCCCGATGTGTTCAACATCCTGCTGCAGGTGCTGGACGACGGCCGCATCACCGACAGCCAGGGCCGGACGGTGGATTTCAAAAACACCATCATCATCCTGACCTCCAACCTGGGCAGCGACATCATCCTGAACGACCTGGAGCAGCGCCGCGCCTCCGGCTCCAACGAGCTGAGCGGCGAAGCCCGCCGGCAGATCGACGCCCTGCTGCGCTCGAAGTTCCGGCCTGAGTTCCTCAACCGCCTGGACGAGATCGTCTACTACAAGAGCCTGACCAAGGACGAGGCCCGCCAGATCGTCCAGCTGCAGCTGGGCGACCTGCGCCGCCGGATGGACCAGGGCAAGCACCTCAAGCTGGAGGTCACCCCCGCCGCCTGCGACGCCATCCTGGACGCCGCCTACGACAGCGTCTACGGCGCGCGGCCCATCAAGCGGTTCATCCAGAGCCGGATCGAGACCGTCGTGGCCAAGGCCATCATCGCCGGCCGGTTTGCCGAGGGCTCCACTTTGACGGTGGACTGGGACGGCAGCCGTTTCACCCTGGCGTAAACCCGGCGTAAACAAGCGGTCAAAATCGCCTGTTTTGCTTGCAACTGCCGCCGGAGTATGCTATCATAAGAAGCAGAAAGCGCTTTCCACCGTCGGAAGCCGGCGATGGAAGGCGCTTTTTGTATACCTGATTCAGAAAGTTGAGTTGATTTATCCATTATGGACGATGGCAGTATCCTGACCCTCGCGGCCATGGTGGCCCTGATCGCCCTGTCGGGCTTTTTCTCGGCCGTCGAGACCGCTTTTGCCTCCCTGAACGAGATCCGGCTCAAAAGCCGCGCCGAGGACGGGGACGCGGGCGCCGCGCGGGTTCTGGCCATGGCGCAGCAGCGCGACAAACTTTTTTCCACCATCCTGGTGGGGGACACCATTGCAAACCTGGCGGCCGCCTCCCTGGGCGTCCTGCTTTTGATCCGGCCCCTGGGGGCCCTGCGCGGCACCGTGGTCTCTGCGGTGGCGCTGGCGGTGGTCATCCTGCTGTTCGGGGAGATCGGCCCCCGCAGCATGGCCCGGGAGATCCCCGAAAAGGTCGCCACCGCCTCGGTGCCGGTGATGCGCTTTTTCATCCCCCTGCTGTCCCCCCTCACCGGCCTGTTCGGCCTGTGGAACAAGCTGGTCACCCACTGTTTCCACAGCGAAGCCGAGCCCGACGCCATCACCGAAGGCGAGCTGATCACCATGGTGTCGGAGGCCGAGAGCGAAGGCGAGCTGACCGACCGGGAAGGGGAGCTGATCCGCAGCGCCATCGAGTTCGACGACGTGGAAGTGGAAGAGATCCTCACCCCCCGGGTGGACGTGGTGGCCGTCAAGGACACCGTCTCCTTTGACGAGCTGGCCGAGGTCTTTGCCGAGACGGGCTATTCCCGCCTGCCGGTCTACCACGGCACCATCGACGACATCGTGGGCGTGGTCCACGAAAAAGACTTTTCCAAGGCGCGGATGCGGGGCCACACCTCCCTGCACGCGCTGGTGACGCCGGCCCTGTTCACCACCGGCACCACCAAGATCTCCTCCATGCTGCGCACCTTCCGGGAAGAGCACCACCACATGGCGGTGGTGGTGGACGAGTACGGCGGCACCGAGGGCATCATCACCCTGGAGGACATCCTGGAAGAGCTGGTGGGCGAGATCTGGGACGAGCACGACGAGGCCGTCGAGGACTTCCGCCCCCAGAAGGACGGCAGCTGGCTGGTGGCCGGCACCGCCAGCGTGGACGACCTGTACGAAAAGCTGGACATCCCGCCCCAGGAGACCGACTCCAACACCGTCAACGGCCTGCTGCAGGACCTGACCGGCCACCTGCCCAAGGTGGGGGACGGCTTCCGGCTGGGCAACTACGCCGGCGTGGTCACCCATGCGGCCCGCCGCCGGGTGACGGAAGTCCGGCTGACCCCCCGGCCCGCCCCGCCCGAGCCGGAGGAGGCCCCTTCTCCCCGCCGCTTCTCCCATACCGCCGAATAACCGTACATCCCATGTCCCCGCCGGGGTAGATCGCCCGGCGGGGATATTGCTTTATGCCTGCTGCACATAAAAGGCGATCTTGGTGATGTATTCCCTCTCGTCGTGGGTGGTCAGGTAGTCGTTGATGCAAAACTCGTAGGAGTCGGAGCAGACCTGCAGCTTCTGCTCCCGGCACCAGGCCAGCAGCGCCTCGTAAGAGCGCCCCACCGAGAGATAGTCCCCCACATGGTAGATGCAGGCCCGCCGCCCCGCCGGCAGCCGCCGGACCCGGCTGTCCCGGCCCGCCCGCTCCACCGGCAGAAACGCCAGGGAGGCCTCGGTATAGCGGCCGGCCCGGATCTTTTCCAGGGGCACCACCACCCCGCACTGGAAAAAGACCGGCAGGGCCCCGGCGGCGGCCTGGGCAAAGCACTGCTTGGTGGCGATGCTGATCTCCCGCATGGTGTAGGGCGCCGCCACCGGCAGGCAGAACAGCTCCTGCTCGTGGGCGTCCTCCAGCTCGATGCCGGGCCGGCCGGGGGCGCAGTGGGTCCGGGCCGCCTCCATCTGGTCGCAGCGGTTCTGCACCCGGCTGCGGATCATCCGCAGGCCGGCCACCTTCTGGTCGATCACGTCCAGCTGCCGGTGGAGCATGGCCAGGCTGCTGTCCAGGTCGTAATGCTGCATATGATCCTTGATCTCCTGCAGCGAAAAGCCGATCTGCTTCATGATCAGGATGGTGTCCAGATAGTCCAGCTGGCTGGCGCTGTAATAGCGGTAGCCGTTTTCCGGGTCCACCCAGGCGGGGCGGAACAGCCCCACCTTGTCGTAAAAGATCAGCGTCTGCTTGGAAATGTTCTGATACTTCGCCACCTCGCCGATGGAGAACAGGTTCTCGTTCTTTTTCATGCCGCCCCCTTGACACTATAGCTGCTATATCCTTTATACTAAGGGTGTATCTGAGAAGTCAAACATGCTGAGATATTCGCCAAAAAGCGCCAGCTGCAAGGCGCATGAGCGCTGCACTCCTTGGTGGAATGCAAGCGAATGCAACGCGGCAGATGGGGCTTTTTGGTAGAATAGAACAGCGTTGAGGATTTTTCAGATACACCCTAATTAGTGTACAGAAACCATCCCAAAATGCAAGAGGAGATTTTTATGTTTCGCAATCGCAACACCACCGCCGGCCTGGTCCGCCGCCTGCTGGACGGGCTGACCCCGCGGCGGGTGGGGCTGATCGTGCTGGGCGCCATGATCTGCACCTTCGGCATCCACAACATCCACCAGCAGACCGGCATCACCGAGGGGGGCGTCATGGGTCTGATGCTGCTGGTGGAGCACTGGCTGGGCGTGTCCCCCGCCTTCATCACCCCGGTGCTGGACATCACCTGTTACCTGCTGGCCTTCAAGTACCTGGGAGGCCGGTTCATCAAGATCTCGGCGGTGTCCACCCTCAGCGTCTCTTTGTTCTACAAGGTATGGGAGCTGTTCCCGCCCATGCTGCCCGACCTTTCGGCCCACCCGCTGGCGGCCGCCCTGCTGGGCGCCGTGTTCGTGGGCGTGGGCGTGGGCATCATCGTGCAGCAGGGCGGCTCCAGCGGCGGCGACGACGCCCTGGCCCTGACCATTTCCAAGGTCACCCGCTGGCGGCTGGCCCGGTGCTACCTTTTCACCGACGTGGTGGTGCTGGTGCTGTCCCTCAGCTATATCCCCTTCCGGCGGATCGCCTTCTCGCTCATCACCGTCACCCTGTCCTCGTTCCTGATCGACCGGGTCCAGAGCTTCGCGTTCCGCCGCCCGGCGCGGGACGCCGACTGACCCCCGCCGGGAAAAGAGGCCGCACCCCTGCTCTTCCAGAAAATTTCCCTTGACGCTTTGCCTTAAATCGCATACAATAAGAGCAGGCCTCTGTGGTGGAGACCTACAAAACTTTTGTTTTGGTGCGGGAAAAGGCCCCTGGCCGGCATCCGGGATGGATGCCTGGCTGGGGGCCTTTTCTGTTGCAGGGGTTTTTTTGCAAGCGTGCTGTTTCAGTTGTTGGCTTTGCAGTAGTCCACGATGTGGCGGAACATCTGCTCCACCGCCGGGGCCATGGCCGCGGGCCGGGGCAGGGCCAGGCCCACCACCCGCTCTTCCGCCGGCTCGATGGGCAGGATCTGGATGTTGGCGGCGCAGTCCTTGATGGTCAGCTGGGGCAGGATGGACATCCCCACGCCGGCCTCCACCATCGAGATGTTGGCCATGTCGTCGATGACATGGCAGCACCGCTGGACCCCGATCTTGTATTTTTTCAAAAAGCGGCGCATATCGGCGTCGGTGGCGTCCCCCTGCACCACAAAGTTTTTCTGGCTCATCATGGCGGGGGTCATCACGCCCCCCGGAGGCGCGGGCCAGTCTGCGGGCAGCAGGGCCAGCAGCGGCTCCCGCAGCAGCTCGGTGAGGGTGAACTCCTCCTGGCAGCTGGAGGCAAGGAAGCCGATGTCCACCTGCCCGCTGCGCAGCCACTCCTTGACGTCGTCGTAGGTGCCCTGGTAGACCTCCACTTCGATCTGGGGGTACTGCGCTTTGAAGCTCTGCAGGATGCCGGGCAGCAGATGGGTGCACACCGAGCTGAAGGTGCCCAGGCGGACCTTGCCCTTTTCCAGGCCGTTCAGCCGGGCGATGCTCTGCTGCAGGGCCTCGTCGCTGTTCAGGACGGCGCGGATGGCCGGGTAGAGGGAAGCGCCGTAGCTGGTCATGGTCACGCCGCTTTTCCCGCGGGTGAACAGGGCAAAGCCCAGCTCCTCCTCCATGACAGCGATGGCGTGGCTGATGGCGGAGGGGGTCAGGTGGAGCTGCTGGGCCGCCTTGTTGAAGCTGCCCTGCCGCGCCACTGCGTCGAAGATCTCATACGAAAACAAAGTCATCCGGTACACTCCCCCACTGTGAATCTTTTTCATCTTCTATATGAAGGTGATGAAGTTCCTTGTCTTGAGTGTACTATCTCCCCTGCCCTTTGTCAAGTGTTCCGCCCATTTTCTGCCGTGGGGATGCGGCTTAGCCGGCGGTCAGGGGCGCCGGGCGGCCTTGAGCGCCGCGTCGGCCCGGATGGCCGCGGGGGTAAAGCTGTTGTTCTTCCACCAGGCGGCCAGGCTGGCGGCCACCGTCAGGCCCGAGGTGATCAGGGCTTCCAGCTGGCTGTCCTCGATGGGCAGCACCGGCCGGCCCGCCGCCGACAGCAGCTGGTTGGTCAGGGCCAGGGCCAGGCAGGCGGTGCGCGCAATGGTTCCGATCGAAATGTTCATACGTTCTCCTTTCTTATTCCTGTTGTTCCATCCTGCGCTCCAGGTCGCTGAGGCGGTGGCTGGCCACCTTGAGTTTTTCCTCCAGCACCGGGACGCGCTGTGCAAAATTGTTGTGGGCCCGCACCTCGCGGGTCAGCTCTTCCAGCTTGGTGTCGGTGACGGCCTGGCTGCGCCCGTTGGCGATCAGCACCCCCGCCAGGGTCACCGCCCCGCTGGCCAGGGCTGCGATGATGGTTTCCATCCCGCTCACCCCTTCCAGCGGCTGGGGCCGGGCCGCACGTCGATGTGGACAAAGCTGCCGTAGGTGCCGATGCCCCCCGCGCCGGGCAGCAGGGTCTCGGCGTAGGCGGCCACCTCGCCGGGGGCGTGCCCCTCCACCCGGATATCGGCAGCCAGGCCGTAGAGGTGCTGGGACCGGGGGCTGCTGCCCGGGGTGGCTTTGTTGTGGCTCACCGTGCGGTAGCCGCTGTTCACCGTCACCGGCGCGCCGAAATGCTGCCGCACCGCCTCCAGCACCTGCACCAGCCGCGGGGCGACGAACACCGGGTCCGCGCCGTCCCGGCAGGCAAACTCCCGCACCCGGAAGTGGGGGCTGAGCCGGGCCTCGCCTTCCCCTGCCAGGGAAAAGACTTGGACGTTCTCCATGGTTTGTTCCTCCTTTCACAGGTTTTCTTGCAGCCCGAGCATACCACCGCCGCCGGCGGAGCAACAGCGCGTCTATTTGACATCGAAATCCTGGATTTTTTCGCTCTGTTTTTTGCTGTTTTTTGCCTGTGAAAATCGTTATACATTTTGGTCATCCTGCCATATCAAAAAGATATTTGCATTTTCACAAGTGCCGCAGTACACTGGTAGGCGCTCGCGTCCCGAGCGCATCCCTGACGGAAAAGAAAGGACCTACAACTATGCGGCATTCCTCTGAGATAGATATGTGCAGCGGCCCCCTGGCGGGCAGCCTGCTGCGCTTTTCGATCCCGCTGATGGCCTCCAGCATCCTGCAGCTGCTGTTCAACGCGGCCGACATCATTGTGCTGGGGCAGTTCGCCAGCAGCAGCGCCATGGCGGCGGTGGGGGCCACCTCCTCTTTGAACAGCCTGATGGTCAACCTGTTTCTGGGCCTGTCCATCGGGTGCAGCGTGGTCATGGCCCGCAGCTACGGCGCCCAGGACTGGCAGCGGGTCCACGACACCGTCCACACCGCCCTGCTGCTGGCGGTGTGCTGCGGCGCGGTGCTGATCCTGGCGGGCGTCCCCCTGCTGCCCGCCCTGCTGCGCTGGATGGACACCCCGCCCGACCTGCTGGACCAGTCGGTGCTCTATATGCGGATCGTCTTTCTGGGCATGCCCGCCATGATGATCTACGACTTTGGCGCGGGCATCCTGCGGGCCATCGGGGACACCCAGCGGCCCCTCTTTTTCCTGACCGCCGCCGGCGTCACCAACGCCTGCCTGAACGTCTTTTTTGTGGTGGCCTTCCACCTGGATGTGGCGGGCGTGGCCCTGGCCACCTCCCTGTCCCAGTACCTGTCCGCCTTCCTGGTGGTGCGCTGCCTGATGCAGCCGGACACCCGCTACCAGCTCCGCCTCCGGGAGCTGAAGATCAGCGCCCCCATCCTGCTGCAGATCGTCCGGGTGGGCCTGCCGGCCGGCATCCAGAGCGTGGTGTTCTCCATCTCCAACGTGCTGATCCAGTCCTCCATCAACACCTTCGGCACCCTGGCGGTGGCGGGCAGCACCGCCGCGGCCAACATCGAAAACTTCGTCTACACCGCCATGAACGCCATCTACCAGGCCGCCCTCAACTTTACCAGCCAGAACGTGGGCGCCGGCAAAAAGGAGCGCATCCCCCTCATCCTGCGGGACTGCCTGCTCATCGTGACGGTCATCGGCGCAGCGCTGGGCGGGCTGGCCGTCCTGTTCGGCCAGCAGCTGCTGTCCATCTACACCTCCGACCAGGCCGTCATCCCCTACGGGCTGGACCGCATCCACGTCATCTGCCTGACCTACCTGCTGTGCGGCCTGATGGACGTCACCTGCGGGGTGGTCCGCGGGATGGGCGCCGCCGTCACCCCCACCCTGGTCTCCCTGACCGGCGCCTGCGGGCTGCGTGTGGTCTGGATCTACACGGTGTTCGCCTCGGCCCACAGCCTGTTCGTGCTGTATCTGTCCTACCCGGTCACCTGGGTGGTCACCTGCGCGGCCCATCTGGTCTGCTTCGCCTTCTTCTACCGCCGCCTTTGCCTGTCCGGCCAGGCCACCCTCCACGGCTGAACGCCCGCCCAAACGCAAAAGCCCCCTTCTGCACGCAGAAGGGGGCTTTTGCGCCGGCAGCCCGTCAAATGAAAAATGCCAGGAACCAACCTGTGGTTCCTGGCATTTTCTGGCGGAGTAGGAGGGATTTGAACCCTCGCGCCGGTTTCCCGACCTACGCCCTTAGCAGGGGCGCCTCTTCGGCCTCTTGAGTACTACTCCAGAGCAAAGTCAGCTGTCACTGATTCAATTAAAAATGGCGGAGAGAGTGGGATTCGAACCCACGGTGCGTTGCCGCACGGCAGTTTTCAAGACTGCTTCCTTAAACCACTCGGACATCTCTCCTCGTGGGCATTCCATACGCCGTACCGGATGCCCATTTATCATATCAGTTTTGGCCCGGCTTGTCAAGAGGCAATTTGAAAAAGTTTGGCCCGGCCTTCCTCTGCGCAACATTCCTCCATCCCGCCCGGCCGATTTTCGCGTTGACAGCGCCCGGGCCGGGGGCTACAATTTTAGATAGAGTTTTTCCCTTCATCCGCCCCATTTTTGCAGATTTCATGCAAGGAGGTCCCCCATGAACGCTTCTCACCCCGAACTGAACTGGCTGGAAGACCCGCGGGTCTTTGCGGTCAACCGGCTGGACGCCCACTCAGACCACACCTGGCACACCCCGGAGGGCAGCCTGCGCCAGAGCCTGGACGGCTCCTGGCGCTTTGCCTACAGCCCCTGCCCCGCCGCCCGGCCGGCGGATTTCTGGCAGGCAGACGCCAGCCTGGACGGCTTTGGCGAGATCGCCGTCCCCGGCCACATCGAGATGCAGGGCTACGGCCAGATCCAGTATATCAACACCATGTACCCCTGGGACGGCCGCCACTTCCTCCGCCCGCCCCAGATCCCCTGGGACGACACCCCGGTGGGCAGCTACGTCCGCACCTTCACCCTGGACCCGGCGCTGGAAGGCAAGCGGGTCTGCGTCTCCTTCCAGGGGGTGGAGCGGGCGTTCTACTGCTGGTGCAACGGCCACTTCGTGGGCTACAGCGAGGACAGTTTCACCCCCGCCGATTTTGACTTGACCCCCTTTTTGCAGGCGGGGGAGAACCGCCTGTGCGTGGAGGTGTACAAAAACTGTTCGGGCAGCTGGCTGGAGGACCAGGACTTTTTCCGCTTCTTCGGCATCTTCCGCCCGGTGTACCTGTACGCCAAGCCCGCCCTGCACATCGAGGACCTGTGGCTCCGGGCCAGTCTGGAGCCTGACAACACCACCGGCGTCCTGGCTCCCCGCCTGCGCCTGAGCGCCGCGGACGGGGCCAGCCTGGAGGGCTGCACCCTCCGCTGCACCGTGGCCGCCCCCGGCGGCGCCGTCCTCTGGGACGCCCCCATGCCCCTGCGGGAGGACGGCAGCGGCTATGTCTATGGCCAGCCGGTCCGGCTGCCCGGCATCCGCAAGTGGGACCACGAGGACCCCGCCCTCTACACCGTCACCCTGACCCTGCGGGACGCCGCCGGGACCCTCCAGGAGACCGTCCCCTACCAGACCGGCTTCCGCCGCTTTGGGCTGCGGGAGGGCGTGATGGAGCTGAACGGGGAGCGGATCGTCTTCAACGGCGTCAACCGCCACGAGTGGAACCCTGCTTCCGGCCGCGCCATCGGCCCCGAGGATATGCACCGCGCCATCGAGACCTTCCGCCGCAACCACATCAACGCGGTGCGCACCTGCCACTACCCCGACCAGACCCTCTGGTACGAGCTGTGCGACTGCAACGGCATCTACATGATCGACGAGGCCAACCTGGAGAGCCACGGCTCCTGGCAGAAGATGGGGGCGGTGGAGCCCTCCTGGAACGTGCCGGGCAGCCTGCCCGAGTGGCGGGACTGCGTGGTGGACCGGGCCCGCTCTATGTTCGAGCGGGACAAAAACCACACCGCCATCCTGATCTGGAGCTGCGGCAACGAGTCCTACGCCGGCGAGGACATCCTGGCCATGAGCGAGTTCTTCCGCCAGAACGACCCCGGCCGGCTGGTCCACTACGAAGGGGTGTTCCACTGCCGCGCCTTTGACCGGATCAGCGACATGGAAAGCCGGATGTACGCCAAGCCCGAGGAGATCCGCGCCTACCTCGAAAGCAGTCCCGCCAAGCCCTTCATCCTCTGCGAATATATGCACGATATGGGCAACAGCCTGGGCGGGATGGAAAGCTACATCCGCCTGCTGGACGATCCCCGGTACCAGGGCGGCTTCGTGTGGGACTATATGGACCAGGCCCTGTGGCAGCAGGGCCCCCGGGGCCGCCGCCTGGGCTACGGCGGCGACTTTGGCGAGCGCCCCACCGACTACGCCTTCAGCGCCAACGGCATCGTTTTTGCCGACGGCACGGAAAAGCCCGCCATGCAGGACCTGCGCTACTGGTACGACACCCCCGCCCACCGCACCGCCCACGACGCCCGCAACGCCCGGGCTGCGGCGGCCTTCCGGCTGCCCGCCTTGCGCGCCGGCGGCCCCCTCGCCGTCATCCAGGGGGACGTCAACCTGGGGGTGCAGGGCGACCGGTTCGCCCTGCAGTTCTCCTACACCGAGGCGGGCCTGAGCTCCCTGCGGCTGGACGGCGGGCCCGAATGGGTCTGGCGCGCCCCCCGGCCCGCCCTCTGGCGCGCCCCCACCGAAAACGACCGGGGCTGCGGCTTCCCGGTGCGCAGCGCCGCCTGGATGGCCGCCGACGCCTACCCCCAGGCCGCCGGCTGGCAGGTGGAGGAAGCCTCCCCCCAGCGGGTCCGCATCCGCTACACCTTCACCTTCCCCACCGTGCCGGGGGCCTCGGCGGACCTCACCTACACCGTCACCGGCAGCGCCCTGCGGGTGGACGCGGCCTACCACGGCGTGCCCGGCGCCCCCGAGCTGCCCGTCTTTGGGGTGCGGATGTCCACCCTGCACCCCGCCGCCCGGGTCTGCTGGACCGGCCTGTCGGGCGAGACCTACCCCGACCGGTACAAGGGGGCGCAGTTCGGCCGCTGGAGCGAGCAACCCCATATCCCCGCCTACCTGGTGCCCCAGGACTGCGGCGTCCACATGGGCACCCGCACCCTCACCCTGGAGCAGCAGGACGCCGCCTGCCGCACCACCGCGGCCCTGACCCTCCGGATGGCGGAGGAGCCCTTCGCCTTCTCCGCCCTGCCCAACACCCCCCAGGAGCTGGAAAACGCCGCCCACCGGGACGAGCTGCCCTGCACCGGCCGCACCGTCCTGAGCGTCCTGGGCGCCGTCCGCGGGGTGGGCGGCATCGACAGCTGGGGCACCGACGTGGAGCCCGCCTGCCGCCTGAGCGGCGAAGCGGACCACCGGGTCAGCTTCCTCATCGAGCTGTGAGCCTCCCTGCCCCCGTATCTGGTCATAAACGGCCCTTTCCCTGTGCGCGCACGGCGGAAGGGGCCGTTTTCCGCTTCCGCGGCCGGGCGGGATAAGTCCTTGCCAAAACACGCCCCGGCGCTTATAATAGGAGCGAACGCAAAACGCAAACCTCCGCGCTCTTTTTGCGCGGTGAGGGATCAAAGGAGTTCCATTTTATGAAATTAGGTATCGTCGGCCTGCCCAACGTGGGCAAGTCCACCCTTTTCAACGCCATCACCTCGACCCGCAACGCCGAGGCCGCCAACTACCCCTTCTGCACCATCGAGCCCAACAGCGGCATCGTGGCGGTGCCCGACGCCCGGCTGGACAAGCTGGCCGAGATCTGGCAGACCAACAAAAAGACCCCCGCCATCGTCGAGTTCGTGGACATCGCGGGCCTGGTCAAGGGCGCGTCCCAGGGCGCGGGCCTGGGCAACAAGTTCCTGGGGCACATCCGGGAGTGCGACGCCATCGTCCATGTGGTGCGCTGCTTTGACGACGACAACATCATCCACGTGGTGGAGGACGTCACCAAAGCCGAGGCGGTGGACCCCCTGGCCGACATCGACGTCATCGACTACGAGCTGATCCTGTCCGACCTGGAAGTGGTCCAGAACCGCGCCGGCCGGATGGCCAAGGCCGCCAAGAGCGGCAACAACAAGGCCGCGGCCGCCGAGGCCGCCTGGCTGGAGCAGCTGGCCGCTCATCTGGCCCAGGGCAAGCCGGCCCGCAGCTTTGACTGGGAGTCCGCCGGCGACGGCTGGCAGACCGTCCTGCGGGAGATGGGCCTGCTCAGCGCCAAGCCCGTGCTCTACGCCTGCAACGTGGGCGAGGATGACCTGATGGAGGGCATCGAGCACAACCGCTACCTGCCCCTGGTGGCCCGGCGCGCCGCCGAAGAGGGGGCCAAGGTGATCCCCATCTGCGCCCGCACCGAGGAGGACATCGCCGACTACAGCCCCGAGGAAAAGAAGGCGTTCCTGGCCGAGATGGGCATCCAGTCCAGCGGGCTGGACAACCTCATCACCGCCAGCTACGACCTGCTGGGGCTGATCTCCTTCCTGACCGACGGCAAAAAGGAATGCCGCGCCTGGACCATCCGCAAGGGCACCAAGGCCCCCCAGGCCGCCGGCAAGATCCACAGCGATTTCGAGCGCGGGTTCATCCGGGCCAGCGTCATCCACTACCCCGACCTGGAGGCCAACGGCTTCGACTACGCCGCCGTCAAGGCCAAGGGCCTGCAGCACACCGAAGGCAAGGAATATGTGGTGCAGGACGGGGACGTGATCGAATTCCTGTTCAATGTGTAAGGAGGACGCTATGGTCATCGGAATCATGGGCGCCATGCCCGAAGAAGTGGATCAGCTCTGCGCCCGCCTGTCCGAGGTGACGGTGGAGGAATACGGCGGGGTCTGCTACCACCGCGGCAGCCTGGCGGGCCGCCAGGCGGTGGTCTGCTGCGCCGGCATGGGCAAGGCCAACGCCGCCGCCACCACCCAGGTCCTCATCACGAAATACGGCGCCGAGAAGATCATCTTCTCGGGCGTCGCCGGCAACATGACCAACAAGATCGGCATCGGGGACGTGGTGATCGGCCAGACCGTCCTCTACCACGACGCGGACATGGATATGCTGGACCAGAACCCGCCCTACCTGGACGAATACCCCGGGGACCCCGCCCTGATCGCCGCCGCCCAGGCAGCCTGCGCCCAGGCGGGGGTCAAGGCCATCGCGGGGCGGATCGCCACCGGCGACCGCTTCGTGGGGGACACCGAGACCAAGCGGAAGATCGAAGCCGCCTGCCACCCCGACTGCGTCGAGATGGAGGGGGCCGCCGTCAGCCAGATCGCGGCCAAGAACGGGGTGCCCTGCGTCATCCTGCGGGCCATGAGCGACAACGCCGACGAGGACGGCTACGAGGTGCTGGTGGTCCGGGATTTCAGCATCAAGGAGTATGTGGCCATCGCCACCCGGATCGTGGCCGCCATGATCGAACGCCTGTAAAAACCAGCGCGCCGCCCTCCTGCAAAAGAGGGCGGCGCTTTTTGCGTTACAGGAATTGCTGCAGTTTCTGGCGGTTGTCCTCTTCAAAGGCCTGCAGCCGCTGCATCAGCCGCCGGGTGCCGGGGGCGGCGCCGGGATAGTCCTTCTGGCATTTGATGCAGTCCATCACCCCCTGGCTGCTGCCCTCCGACAGCATCCCGGCCAGGTTGCGGGTGGAGCGGTCGGTCAGGGTGCGGATGCCGATCCCCACCCGGGTGTTCATTTTGGCAAGGGCCGACTGCCCCTGCGCCCGCCCGCCGCAGGCGTCCAGCCCGGCGTGGGCCTCCTGGTTCAGCTCCTGGTAGCCGCTGCGCTGGCGGATCAGCTCGGCTTTGAACCGGGCGTCCTCCGTCATGGGCAGGATCTGGGCCAGGGTGTTCTTGCCCATCTCGGTGTTCTGCACCACCGCCTCCAGCATATGCAGGTTGTCGTCTTTCTGGTGTTCCATCGCAAAAAGCCTCCCTTCCGCGTGTCTCCCGTCTGTCTGCCAACGCAAAAACCTCCTCTGGTATCTAGGATGACATCCAGAGGAGGCTTTTATTCCGTATCGGTTTTTCGGTTAGGCGGTCGCGTCCCCGGCCCGGAGGCAGTTGCCGCCGGCTTCGGCGGCGGCGCGCAGCCGCTCGTCGCACAGGCGGCACAGGTTGTCCCAGTCCCTCTGGCCGGCGGGCAGCTCGTCCGTGCCGGCCACCCCGATGGACAGGGTGAAGGAGACCCGGCTCATCATGCCCGAGCCCGCCACGCAGTCGCAGGGCATCTCGCGGTAATAGCGGCCCATCTCCCGGGCCATGGCGGCGGCGTCCAGCCCTTTGCAGGCCACCAGCAGCACCCCGCCGTGGAGCCGGCAGACGATCCGGCTGCCGGGCGCGTCGTAGTGTTTTTTCCACTGGTTGGCAATGGTGCAGATGATCTGGTCCAGAGCGGGCTGGCCGTGCTCGTAGCGCAGGCGGTCGGCGTTGTCCAGCGAGACAAGGGCCACCGCCGCCCGGCCGCCGGCGGCCAGGTCCGCCTCCAGCTGCCGGCGCAGCACCGTCTCGATGTACCGGCGGTTGTGCGCCCCGGTGAGGAAATCCCGGTTCAGGTCCTCCCGCACCAGCTCCCGCTCCCGCTCGGTCATGCGGTCCTCGGGCAGGGTGTTGCCCGCCAGGGGCGCGCTCATCTGGACGCCGTAGCTGGCCCCACCCACCTGGATGCGGCGGCGCAGCACACAGCTCACCTGGCCGCCGCCCTGCTCATAGCTCACCTGCATGGCGTCGTCCTGCCAGTGATCCACGCTCTCGGGCGGCAGTTCCACGGTGCTGACGTCCTCAAAGATGGTCCGCAGCGCTTCGGTCAGCCGCTGCAGCTCCCGTTCAGTACATCCCTTTTCCATCATCTTTTCCCCCGCTGTGCGCCGCCCTCTCGGCAGGGCGGCCGCATCGTGCCGGCGGGGCTGGCCCGCCAGCTTGTCTAAATAACCAAGATATGCAAATTATAGCACGGAATGCGTTCTTTTTCCAGTCGCCGGCACCATTTTGCGCCCGGAACGCAAAATTTTGTCATTCTGCCAAAAGAGGGGCCTGTGCGCGGCAGCTTACCTCGCATTCCTGCCGGATTTCTTCCGCCAGGGCCGCGGTGTCAAAGCCCGCTTTGGCCCGCCAGGCCCAGTTGCCGCCCAGGCGGCCGGGGGTGTTCAGGTGGGCTTCGGCCCCCAGGCCCAGCCAGTCGTACATGGGGATGATGGCCCGCCGGGAGGGCGAGGCTAGGGCGGCCCGGATCAGCGCCTGCCGGGCAGCGTCCGTCTTGACGGCCTTCACCTGGGCGGCGGTGGGCTTCACCGCCGGGGTCATGTGCAGGTAGGAGGCGGCCTTCAGCTTCTCTTTCGCGGTGGCGGCGTTCTCCCACCAGTCGGTGAGGGTGGTGTTGTCGTGGGTGCCGGGGTAGACCACGCTGTTCTGGGGGTGGTTGTGGGGCAGGTATTCGTTGTCGCCGCCGGTAAAGGCGAACTGCAACACCTTCATGCCGGGGAAGCCGCTGTCCGCCAGCAGCTGGCGGACGCTGTCGCACAGATCCCCCAGGTCCTCGGCGATGATGGGCAGCTTGCCCAGGGCGTTTTCCAGGGCGCGGAACAGCTCCATGCCGGGGCCGTTCTCCCACTTGCCGGTCTTGGCGGTGGGGCTGCCCGCGGGGATCGCCCAGTAGGTGTCAAAGCCGCGGAAGTGGTCGATCCGCACCAGGTCGTAGATGTGGGTGGCGTACCGCACCCGCTTGATCCACCAGGCAAAGCCGGTCTGGCGGTGGTACTCCCAGTTGTACAGGGGGTTGCCCCACATCTGGCCGTCCACGGCAAAGTAATCCGGCGGGACGCCCGCCACCCGGGAGAACTTGCCCTCGTGGTCCAGCTCGAACAGGCTGCCGCCCACCCAGGCGTCCACCGAGTCGGCCGAGACGTAGATGGGCATGTCCCCCAGGATCTGGATGCCCTTGCTGTTGGCGTAAGCCTTGACCTTCTGCCACTGCTTGCTGAACATATACTGGAGGAACTTCCAGAACCCGATCTCCTCCTCGTTGTCCGCCGCATAGCGGGCCAGGGCCTGGGGGTCGCGCAGGCGGTACTCCTCCGGCCACTCGGTCCAGGGCTTCATCTTCTGCTCCGACTTGATGGCCATGTACAGGGCGTAGTCGTCCAGCCAGTCCTCATTGGCCAGGGTGAAGGCGTAATAGTCGTCGGGGTAGTAGGTCTTGCATCCGTGCTGGCCGGCGCAGCCGTCCACCCAGACGCCGTAGGCCGCCCGCAGCAGGCGGTAGCGGCTGTTGTACAGCGCGCCGTAGTCGATGCAGCAGGGGTCGGTCCCGAAATCGGCCCCCTCCAGCTGGCTCTCGGTCAGCAGGCCCTCTTCCCGCAGGGCCTCCAGGTCGATGAAATAGGGGTTGCCCGCAAAGGCCGAACAGCTCTGGTAGGGGCTGTCCCCATAGCCGGTGGGGCTCAGGGGCAAGATCTGCCAGATGGTCTGGCCCGCCGCCGCAAGGAAATCCACGAACCGGACGGCCTCCGCCCCAAAGCAGCCGATCCCATAGGGGCCGGGCAGGCTGGAGACCGGCATTAAAATTCCACTTTCACGCATATTCCGTTTCCTCTCTTTTGATCGACACGCCGCCCGTCGGCGCGGCACTCGTTATTTCTTATGATAACACATCCGGGCCGCATTTTCCACAGGCAAAAAACCGGGGGCTATTTTCCCCGGGGGCAAAACGTGCTATACTATCCCTGAATCATCACATCCATCTGGAACGAGGGACAACACCATGCAACCGACTGAACGCTTTTACGAGGCCGACGCCTACCGGACTTCGGCCTCCTCCGTGATCACGGCGGCCCTGCCGCTGGAGGGCGGGGGCGGCCGCATCGCCCTGGCCGGCACGGTCTTTTACCCCGAGGGAGGCGGGCAGCCCGCCGACCGGGGCGTCCTCACCCTGCCCGGCGGGGCCAGCCTCGCCGTCACCGACGTCCACGAAAAGGAGGGGGTCATCTGGCACAGGGTGGACCGCCTGCCCCCGGACGCCGCCCCCGGCGTGCCGGTGGACCAGCAGATCGACTGGGCCTGGCGGTTCGACAAGATGCAGCAGCACACCGGCGAGCACATCCTGTCCGGGACCCTGCACCGGCTGTTCGGGGCCGAGAACGTGGGCTTCCACATCGGCAGCGAGGCGGTGCGGATGGACACCAGCGTCCCCATCAGCCCCGAGGGGCTGCGCCAGGCCGAGACCGAGGCCAACCGCTTTGTCTGGCAGGACCTGCCGGTCCGGGTCCTCTATCCCTCCCCCGAGCAGCTGGCCCATATGCCCTACCGCAGCAAAAAGGAGATCGCCGGCCAGGTGCGGATCGTCGCCATCCCGGGGGCGGACACCTGCGCCTGCTGCGGCACCCACACCGCCACCACCGGCCAGGTGGGGCTGATCAAGATCGTTTCCGCCGAGCGCTACAAGGGCGGGATGCGGCTGGCCGTCCTGTGCGGCGGGCGGGCCCTGGCCGAGATGCAGGCCATGCAGGCCCGCCAGGGGGAGATCGTGGCCGAGCTGAGCGCCAAGCCCGCCGAGACGGCCCATGCCGTCCGCCGGGTCCACGCCGAGCTGGCCGCCCTCCAGTACGCCCACTACGGCCTGTGCACCCAGCTGTTCGACGCCCTAGCCGCCGCCGTGGCCCCCGGGCAGAATGCTCTGTTCACCGTGCCGGGGCTGGACCCCGACGGGCTGCACCGGCTGGCGGTCCGCCTGACCGAGGCCACCGGCGGCCTGTGCGCCGCCCTGACCCCCACCGAAAAAGGCTGCGGCTACTGCCTGGCCCGCCGGGCGGGGGACGTGCGGCCCCTCACCCGCGCCCTGAACGCCGCCTGCAGCGGCCGGGGCGGCGGCAAGCCCGGCATCTGCCAGGGCAGCTGCGCCGCCAGCCCCGAGGCCGTGGCCCGCTTTCTGCGCAGCCAGGCCGGCGCCGACCCCACCCACACAGACAAGGAGTAATTGATCTATGCGCATGCGTTTCAAGCCTTACGCGCGGGCCGAGCTGCTCGCCGCCGACTTCCACATCCACGACCCCTTCCACCTGCAGGGGCAGTGGCACGCCCAGTTCCCCCGGCCGGAGCAGCCCCTTGTGCTGGAGCTGGGCTGCGGCAAGGGGGGCTTCCTCTCCCAGCTGGCCGCCGCCCACCCGGAAAACAACTACCTGGGCATCGACATCACCGACAAGGTGCTGATCCTGGCCAAGCGGAAGATCGAGGCCGCCTACGCCGCCGCCGGCCGCCCCATCGACAACGTGCGGATCATGAGCGCCGACATCGAGCGGATCCGCAGCATCATGACCCCCGCCGACACCGTCAGCCGCATCTACATCAACTTCTGCAACCCCTGGAGCAAAAACGCCGGCTCCAACAAGCATCGCCTGACCCATCCGCGGCAGCTGATCCAGTACCGGGATTTTCTGGCCGACGGCGGGGAAATCTATTTCAAGACCGATGACGACGACCTGTTCCGGGACAGCCTGGAATACTTCCCTGCGGCCGGGTACGAGATCCTCTGGCAGACGCAGGACCTGCACGACCAGGAGCCGGCCTGGAACATCCGCACCGAGCACGAGGGGATGTTCACCGAGATGGGGATCAAGATCAAAGCCCTGATCGCCCGCAAGCTGCCCGGGGCGGACAGCGTCACCTGGGTCGAGCCCAAGCGCCGCGGCGCTGCGGAGGAGGCCGGCGAGGCCGGCCCCGGCCGCCCGGCGGAATAACCATCCCCGGAGGACCGCGCCATGCTGTTTGGTTTCACTCTGTATCAGATCGCCGCTTATTTCCTGATCTATTCCTTTCTGGGCTGGTGCGTCGAGGTGGCGTATGCCGCCGTCACCCGGGGCAAGCTGGTCAACCGCGGCTTCCTGAACGGCCCGGTCTGCCCCATCTACGGCTTCGGGATGCTGGCGCTGCTCTTCGCCCTGACCCCGCTGCTGGACAACAACCTGCTTTTGTTCGTGGGCGGGGTCATCATCCCCAGCGCCATCGAGCTGGCGGGGGGCTGGCTGCTGTACAGGCTCTACCACACCCGCTGGTGGGACTACACCGACCGCCCCTTCAACGTGGGGGGCTTCATCTGCCTGGAGTTCTCCCTCTACTGGGGGCTGGGGTCGGTCTTTATCATGAAGCTGGTCCACCCCACCATCGCCGCCCTGGTGGGCATCGTGCCCACCCCCATGGGCTGGGTCCTGATCGGGCTGCTGTACCTGATCTACGGGGCCGACGTGGTGGTCACCGCCATCACCGCCGCCGGCCTGGCCGACGAGCTGGACACCCTGGAAAAGATCGCGGACAGCATCCATGACGTCAGCGACGCCATGACCGGCCTGATCGGCTCCACCGCCATGGACGCCGACCAGAAGCTGGACGAAAGCCGCCTGCAGCTCAAGCTGGCCGGCGCCGAGCTGCGCTCCGCCAGCCGGAAGCTGTCCGCCCGGGAAGTCCGCCGGGCCGCCCGGGCCAAGGCGGACGAGGCCATGGAGGCCGCCCGCCACGCCAGCGAGATCGCCCGGCTCAACGCCGCCGAGGCTGCCAAGGCCACCCGCCTGGCGGCGGCCGGCACCGTGGACCGCGCCGCCGAGCTGCTGCGCCTGGAAAAACTGCGCACCGAGCTGGAGGCCCGGGCCGACGAGGTCCAGGCCCAGATGCAGCGGGGCGCCTTCTTCGGCGCGGGCCGCCTGGTCAAGGCTTTCCCCCGGATGCGCCACGGCCGCCGCGGCCTCCCGCTGGACGCGCTGCGCCGTCAGGAGGACAAGGACTGCGGCCGGGACGATCCGGACGGCCCTTCCGCCTCCGCCTGAAAAACACGCAAAAAACCGCCGCAGGGCCAAACGCCTGCGGCGGTTTAGCGTGTCGCAAAAGCGACACGCTCCAGGGGGGACCCATTTCTGCCTGCTGCGCAGGACAGAAATTCCTTCCCCCTGGTATCCCCCTGGGGACAAAATTTGGCGCTGAACCGCGCACTCGGCCTTGCGGCCTCGCACACTCTCAGCGCC
>DXBJ01000069.1 GCA_019116585.1 Candidatus Faecalibacterium gallistercoris
TCTGTTACCTCATAACGATGAATCGTCATGCTATCACTTCCTTGTACTGTCTATGATAGAATCCTTTTATGTCTTTTTCTTGTCTTTTTAACACTTTTTTGGGCGTTTTTGAGTTTTCAGATACACCCTAAAGTCATTCGGAACCGCTGCCGGGCAGGCCGCAGCTGCACTCAGATCACGCCGCACTGCTTGCCGGTGAAAAACCGCAGGGTGTTGGACACCCGGAACACCTTGCCCGCCCGCAGGATGGTGCTGGGGAACTCGGGGTGGGAAGGCGAGCAGGGGAAGTGCTCGGTCTCCAGACAGAAGCCCCCATATTTCTGCATGGGGCGCAGGCCCTTGCCCGGGCTGGGGCACTCCTGCAAAAAGTTGCCGGTGTACAGGTGGACGCCGGGCTGGGTGGTGTAGACCTTCATGCTGATGTTGCTCTCGTCGCAGGTGGCCCAGGCGCAGATGCTCTGGCGGGCGCCGGCCCGGGGCCGGTCGATGACGTAGCAGTGGTCGTAGCCGTCGCCCACTATGCGGGTCTGCTCGCAGCCTGGGTCAAGGTCGCGGCCGATGGCCTTGCCTTTGGTAAAGTCCATGGGGGTACCCGCCACCGGCAGGATGCGCCCGGTGGGGCAGGTCTCCTCGTTGCTTTCCAGGTAGGTGGAGGCGAACAGCTTCAGCCGCTGGTCCAGGATCGTGCCGCCGCCGTTCAGGTTGAAGTAGGTGTGGTTGGTCAGGTTGACGATGGTGTCGGCGTCCGACGAGACCCGGTAGTCCATCCGGAAGGCGTTGTCCGGGGTGAGGGTGTAGCGGACCGCGATCTTCATGTTGCCGGGGAAGCCGTCCTCCCCATCGGGGCTGTCGGCCTCCAAAAGCAGTGTGTCCCCAAAGGCCTTGACCGCATAGGATTTGCGGGCAAAGCAGCCGTGCAGATGGTTGCGGCCGCTGTTGGCCTCCAGCTGGTAGGTCTTGCCGTTGAGGGTGAAGGCCGCCCCCTCGATGCGGTTGGCATAGCGGCCCACAAAGGAACCGCAGTAGGTGGCGGTGTCCAGCTCGTACTCCTGGATGGTGTCGTGGCCCAGCACCACATCCACCGGCCCGCGCCGGGCCGGCACGATGATGTTTTTGATGATGGCCCCGTAGTCCAGCACGCTGACCGACAGCCCGCCCGGGTTGGACAGGATATACTCGTTGACCGGGTCCCCGGCGCGGGTGAACCCGAAAAGTTTGGTTTCGATCTTGGCCATGATGTCTGCCTCCTTCCACCGGCGCATATCCCACGGGCCGCGCCGGTCCATGCGGACCAGATGCAAAAAACGATCCTTTTCTCTATGATTATATCACAATTTCAGCCTCTTTGCAGGGAAATATTTTGTGTCTCGAGTATAATTTTTCAAGAGTTCTTTGGTGAATTTCACAGACACACAAAAAGCCCCCGCCTCCCATAGGGAGAGGCAGGGGCGGAGGGTGTACCGTTTACGCTTCGGTGGGCTTGTGCCCGGCCTGCTGGGCCAGGAACTCGGCCGCATCGTCGGGGACATCGTCCAGATCTTCCTCGCTGCCGATGTCCACCACATGGGGCATCCGCTTGAAGAAGAGGTCGTACATCATGGGCACGATGTACAGGGTCATGAAGGTGGCGTAGGTCAGGCCGCCGATGATGACGATGGACATGCTGCTCATCAGCTGGCTGGCCATGTCGTTGCTGAACAGCACCATCATCATGCCCAGGATGGTGGTCAGGGCGGTCATCAGGATGGGACGCATACGGGTCTTGCCGGTGGCGACCAGGGCGTCCCGGCGGTCCATGCCGCCCAGCCGCAGCTGGTTGGTATAGTCCACAAACAGGATGCCGTTGTTGACCACGGTGCCCATCAGGACGATGAAGCCCATCAGGCTCATCATGCTGAGCTGCTCGCCGATGCCCAGCAGGCCGATCATGCCGCCGGTAAAGGCCAGCGGGATAGTGAACAGAACGATGAAGGGGGACAGCAGGCTCTGGAACTGGGCCACCATGACCAGGTACACAAAGGGCAGGGCCAGGGCCAGCCACTGGAACATCTGGCTCATGATGTCGTTGACGGTGCTGGTCTCGCCGCTCAGGGCCACGCTGTAGCCCTCGGGCAGGGCGCCGGAGGCGCTCCACGCATCCAGCTTGTCCTGCAGCTGGCGGGCCTGGACGGTGGTGTTGTAACCCTCCAGGGTCTCGGCGCTGACGGTGATGCAGCGGGTCTGATCCTGGCGGCTGATGGAGTCGGGGGTGGTGCCGTAGGTGATCTCGGCAAATTCGCCCAGCTTGTGGACCTCGGCCACCTGGCTGCCGTCGGCGGCATAGTTGGTGGTGTTGAAGGTCATGTCCATCAGGTTTTCCACCGTCAGGGGATCGGTATCGTTCACCACCCGGACGGTCATGCTCTCGCCGTTGATGCTGATGGTGGTGGAATCGGTGGAGGTGGTCAGCCGGGCCGCAATGCCCTGGTAGGCCTGGGCCACCGTCAGGCCGGCGGCGCGGGCCTTGTCCTTGTCGATGTGCAGCTCGATGGTCTGGTCGCCGGCGCCCAGGCCGGTGGTGGCGTTGGCAAAGCCCTCGGTCTCGTTCACCATGGAGATGACCTCTTCGCTGAGGCTGTTCAGGGTGTCGAAGTCGTTGCCGTAGATGGTCACCGACAGGCCGCTGCCCAGCAGGCTGGTGATCTCCGAGATGCCGTCGATGGTCACGGTGCTGGTGCAGTCAAAGGCCGTCATGGCCTCCTCCAGCTGCTGGCCCACCCGCTGGGCGTCGGAAGCGCCGGCGCCGGATTCCAGCTTGATGTTATAGGCATAGGTGCCGTAGCCGGTGGAGGTCGTGGACAGCAGGTTGGAAATGGTGCTGCCCAGCATGCCCACATCCACGCCGTAGATGGTGGTGTCGGTGGTGACGCCCACCTCCTCCACCATATCCAGGCCCATGGCCATCTCCAGGATGTCGCCGGCCATGGCGTAGGATTCTTCCCGCGTCATGTCGCTGGGGGTGGAGACGCTCATGCTGATCTCGGTGCTGGTGACGTCGGGCAGCATGACCATGCCCATGGACGCCACCCGCCAGACGCAGAAGGCCAGCAGGACCACCGTTGCACCCAGAGGCGCGGCCTTGTGGTCCAGGCACCACTCCAGGGTGCGGCCGTACTTGTCCTGCAGCTTGTCAAACCAGGGCCATTTTTTGACCTCGGCGTTTTTCAGGACGGTGGAGGCCGAAGCGGGCACCACCGTGATGGCCACGATCAGGGAGGCCATCAGGCAGTAGCCGATGGTCAGGCACATGGGCAGCATCAGCTCCCGGGTGACCTGCTTGGTAAAGACCACCGGGAAAAAGACGCAGACCGACGTCAGGGTCGAGGACACGATGGAGGCAAAGACCTGCCGGGTGCCCTGGACCGCCGCACGGGGGGCGGGGACGCCCCGGGCCCGCAGGCGGTAGATGTTTTCGATGACGACGATGGAGTTGTCCACCAGCATGCCGATGCCCAGCGACAGGCCGCCCAGGCTCATGATGTTCAGGTCCAGGCCGGTGAAATACATCATGACCACGGCAAACAGCACCGACAGGGGGATGCTGACGCCTACCACGATGGTGGGCTTGGCGTCCTTGAGGAACAGCGCCAGGATCAGGATGGCCAGCACGGCGCCCTGGGCCATGCTGGACAGGATGCTGGAGATCAGGACGGTGATATAGTTGCCCTGGTTGGACAGGACGCTGAAGTTCAGCCCCTCGTACCGGCCTTCCAGGCTGTCGAAGGCGGCCAGGCAGGCGTCCGACACTGCGTTGGCCGAGGCCGAAGTGCTCTTGTAGATGTTCAGGACCACCGCCTGCTCCCCGTTCAGCCGGGTAAAGGAGGAGGCAGCGTTGTCCACCACCGCCACGTCGGCCACGTCGGAGAGGTAGACGTCGGTCACGCCCTCGATGTGCAGCAGCAGGGCGCCTTCCAGGTCCTTGATGCTGTCGTATTCCTCGCCCACCTTCAGCAGCCAGGAGTTGTCGTCCTGGTCGTCGATGTAGCCGGCGGGCATCGAGAAGTTCTGGGCGTAGATCAGCTGGCTGAGGACGTCGATGGTCAGCAGATTGTTGACGTCGGCGTTGGCAAAGGCGCTGGTCTTGGCCTGCTCATACTCCGCAGCGTACTGGTCGTAGAGCTTCTGGCCCTCGTCCACCTGGCGCTGCGCTTCGGTGATCTGGAGGTAGGCCTCCAGCTGGGTCTGGGACATTTCGGCATAGACCGTCTCGAACTGGTCCAGCAGCTCGGGCACACGGTTCAGCGAGTCCAGGACGTCCTCCATGGTGGAGTAGACCACGTTCAGGCTCTCCTGGATCTGCAGGGTGTCCATCAGGTCGCCGGCGGTGGAGCCGTCCCCGCCGGTCTCCTGGTCCAGCCGCTGCTGCAGCTGCTGCAGGGCCACGGTCAGCTCATCGGTCAGGTCGCGGATCTTCGATACCACGTCGATCAGGTCGTCGATGTCCCGCAGGCCGGTGGTGGCGATCTCGTCCATGATCTCGTTCAGGCCGTCCCGCACGCTGATCAGGGCCGCCTGGATCTCCGGCTCGTTGACAAAGGCGATCAGGTTGTCGATGGCGTTCATCAGGGTCTGGACCTTGCCGCGGATCTCCTCGGTGGCGTCCGAGACCATGCCGGCCACCCGCTCCACCACGCCCGAGGCAAACACGTTGCCAAAGGTGTCGATGGCCTGCTGCAGCTGGGCGCGGCCGTCGGCCAGCTGGGCGGCGGCGGCATCCAGCTGTTCCTTGGCCAGGGCCAGCTGGGTGTCCACCTGCTCCAGCAGCAGGACATTCAGGGCGTCGATCTTCTCTTCGTTCAGCTGCACCTGGATGTACTGGCTGATGAGGCCGGTGGTGGAAATGCTGGACACGCCCTCCTGGCGCTCCAGCTCAGGGATGACGCTTTCTTCCAGGAAGCTGCTCAGCTCATAAATATCGGCGCCCTCCCGGCCCACCGCCACCGTCATCAGGGAGCTCATGTCCATGCTCAGCTCCAGGATGGAGGGGGTCAGGCAGATGTCGGGCAGGCTGTCGGCGTTCTGGTCCAGGGTGTTGGACACCTTGACCATGGCGCTGTTCATATCGGTGTCGGCGGCAAAGCTCAGCTGCACGATGCTGTAGTTTTCCGCCGAGGTGGAGGTGATGCTGGACACGCCCGCCACCGTGCCGAGGGCGCTTTCCAGCACCTCCGAGACCTCCGTCTCCACCTTTTCGGGGCTGGCGCCGGGGTAGACGGTCACCACCATCAGGTAGGGGGTGCTGATCTCGGGCAGCAGGTCGGTGCGCAGGTTGGTCACCGACACAAAGCCCAGCAAAAAGACGATCAGGACCGCGACCAGCACGGTAAATGGCTTTTTTACGCTGTATTTTTCCATGAGTCTTCCCTTTTTAACATAGGGCCTGCGCCGTAATACCGCGGCGGCGCGGGCTGTTCTGGCTGCCGGGCCGGGCCCGGCAGGGGGCGGGGCCCTGGCAGCCCCTGTACTATCTGAAAACGGGCGGCCTGCGTGGTTTATTGCAGTCGGGTTCAAATTTCGTTTTGACGTCCTTTTGGCCGCCGGACAGTCTCCCCCTATTATACATGAAACCACGGCACATGCAAGAGCCAAATTGTGATTTTTTTGGGGACGTATCCCCGTTTTTTTCCGCTGGGATGATTTATGGATGGAAAATGCAAAAAAAATGTGATATACTGTGAAGATGACGGTCTTTTGCGGCCGTCCATGCCAAGAGACGATCACAGTGAGGTTTATATAAGATGAAACAAGCCATCGCCGTCCGTTTTGCGGACAACGGCAAAGAATCCTATTTCGACCCCGCGGGCCTGTCGCCCCAGCCGGGGGATTACGTCATGGCCGACACCCCCAAGGGCCCGGCCTGCGGGCAGGTGTCCCAGGCGGCCCGGCCCGTCCCCGACTATCTGCTGCCCAACCCCCTGCCCGCCCTGGTGCGGATGGCCGACAGCGTGGACATCCGCCGGATGCACCAGCGCCAGAACGAGGACAAAAGAGCCTGGCGCATCTGCCGGGAGTGCATCGACCGCCACGGCCTGGAGATGAAGCTGGTCAAGGTGGAGTACGCCCCCGACCACTCCAAGGTGACCTTTTATTTCACCGCCGACGGCCGGGTGGATTTCCGGGAGCTGGTCAAGGACCTGGCCAGCACCTTCCATATGCGGATCGAGCTGCGCCAGATCGGCGTGCGGGACGAGAGCAAGATGATGGGGGGCATCGGCCTGTGCGGCCAGCCCTTCTGCTGCAGCCGCTTTCTGCGGGACTTCCAGCCCGTCTCCATCCGGATGGCCAAGGAGCAGGGCCTCTCCCTCAACCCCACCAAGATCAGCGGCTGCTGCGGCCGCCTGATGTGCTGCCTGGGGTATGAGCAGTCTGCCTACGAGTACCTGAACAGCATCCTGCCCATGGTGGGCAGCATCGTGCGCACCCCCGACGGCACCGGCACCGTGGTGGAGACCAACCCCATCTCGGGCTACCTGCGGGTGCGGCTGAACTCGGAGGCCCTGGCCCCCAAATACTACAAGGCCAGCCAGTGCCAGTATCTCTCGGGCGGCAAGCGCGCCCCCCGCCGCCCCGACCCCGACGACGATTATTCCGGCCTGCGGGACCCCGCCCCCGTGGTGGCCGCCGCCGGCGAAGAGGACGGGGACTGAACCGGGGATGCCTCTTTACAGTTAGTTTAAGATAACCAACCATCGTGATTTTTACCGAAAAACACGCAGTAAACTCCCCGAAAGTTAGCGGATGCTTTTGTGCATTCAGCCAAAATCGCCGTTTTTGCTTGGGCAGGCGCACGGTTAGTCTTGCCTTTTCGGTTTGTCTTTGCTACAATCGGCACAGAGGCGGGCGCCGGGACCGGCGCCCGTGCAAAGAGAGGCTGGCTGCGGCCGTGCAGGAGCAAACCTCTGGGGGTGGTTCCCCGACAAGTTGTTAGGCACGGGTCGAAAGGAGAGTTCTACTATGGCACATAAGGTTACCGAGGGTTGCATCGGCTGCGGTGCTTGCGAGGGCGCTTGCCCCGTCGGCGCTGTGAAGGTTGAGGACGGCGTGGCCGTCGTCGACGCTGGCGCTTGCATCGACTGCGGCGCTTGCGAGGGCGCTTGCCCCACCGGTGCGATCGTCGCTGAGTAAAGCGGTTTTCGCCTGATAGCAGACCAAAACGGCGGGCCCGGAAGGGTCCGCCGTTTTTGCTGCCGCCTGTCTGCACATCTGCTTTCTTTTTGCAGCCCGGACCGCCGCAGATTTTTAGAAACGAAACCCTGTTGCACTATGGAATATTCATCCGAAATTTTGTATAATAGGACCAGCATCTACTGCACCCCCGCCCACCGGTTTGGCACCGACGCGCTGCTGCTGGCCCGCTTCGCCCTTCCCCGCCGGGAGGACCGGGCCGCCGACCTGTGCTCGGGCTGCGGGGTGGTGGCGCTGGAATGGCACGACAAGGGCCACCGCGGCCCCTGCCTGGCCCTGGAGATCCAGCCGGAGGCCAGCGCCCTGCTGGCCCGGGCCTCCGCCGACCAGGGCATCGGGCACATCCGCCCGGTCTGCGCCGACCTGCGCAGCTGGACGCCCGGCCCCGACGAGGCCGGCCGGTACGACCTGGCCGCCTGCAACCCGCCCTATTTTGCCGCCGGGCCCCGGAGCCCCGACCCCGCCCGGGCCGCCGCCCGCCACGAGGGCCTATGCACCCTGGAGGACGTCTGTGCCTGCGCCTTCCGCCTGCTGCGGGACGGGGGCAGGCTGACTCTCTGCCACCGCCCCGAGCGGCTGGCCGAGGTGCTGGCCACCCTGCGGGAACATCGCCTGGAGCCCAAGCGGCTGGCCTTCGTCCGCAGCCGGGCGGGGGCGGCGCCCTGGCTCTTTCTGGTGGAAGGGCAGAAAAACCGCCGCACCGGCCTCCGCCTGGAGCCGGATATTCTGGTCGCCGCCGGGGCCGCCCAGTACGGGCCGGACCCCCGGGCCTGACCGTTACAGGAGGGATCTTATGCCCGGAACGCTCTATATCGTCGCCACCCCCATCGGCAACCTGGAGGACATGACCCCCCGGGCCGCCGCCGTGCTGGGGGCGGCGGATTTCGTCGCCGCCGAGGACACCCGGGTCACCATGCGGCTTTTGAACCATCTGGGCCTGAAAAAACCGATGGTCAGCTACCACGAGCACGCCCTGGGCCGGGGGGAGGGCATCCTCCGCCGGATCGAGGCGGGGGAGAGCTGCGCCCTCTGCTCCGACGCGGGGATGCCCTGCATCTCCGACCCCGGCGCCGTCATCGTCCGGGACGCGCTGGCCCGGGGCATCCCGGTCACCCCGGTGCCGGGCGCGTCGGCCTGTGTCACCGCCCTGGCCGTCTCGGGGCAGGACACCTCCCGCTGGGTGTTTGAGGGCTTTCTGCCCGCCGAGCGCCGGCTGCGCCGCCGGCGTCTGGCCGCGCTGGAGGGGGAGAGGCGGACCATCCTCTTCTACGAGGCGCCCCACCGGCTGCGGGCCACCCTGGACGAGCTGGCCGCCGCCTTTGGCGGGGATCGCAGCGTCACCCTCTGCCGGGAGCTGACCAAACTCCATGAGGAGATCTGGAAAACCACCCTGGCCGAGGCCGCCGCCCACTACGCCCAGGCCGAGCCCCGGGGGGAGTACGTCCTGGTGATGGCCGGCGCCCCCGAGCCCGGCCCCGAGGAGGCCCCCACCCCCGAAGAGGCCGCCGCCCGCGCCCTGGCCCTGATGCAGGAGCAGGGGCTTTCCCCCTCGGCCGCCGCCAAGGCCGCGGCCCAGGGCACCCCGTACGGGAAAAGTGAGATCTACAAACGGCTGCTGGCCCTGCAGGCGGACAGCGAATAAAGGAGCATCATCTGTATGACAAAGCTACTGATCCTGAGCGACAGCCACGGCAGCACCCAGGCGGTCCGCCGCATCCTGGCGGCGGAAAAAGACGCCGGCGCCGTCATTTTTCTGGGCGACGGCCTCCACGACCTGGAGCTTGCCCTGACCGAGGCCCCCAAGACCCGTGTCTATTCCGTCGCCGGGAACTGCGATTTCGGCGCGCTGGAGCCCCTGGACGGCCTGGCCGCCTTCGACGGGGTGGTCATCTTCTATACCCACGGGCATATGTACGGTGTCAAGTACGATTTGGACACCCTGGCCGATGCCGCGGCCGCCCGGGGGGCGGAGGTGGCCCTCTTCGGGCACACCCACATCCCCCTGGAAGAGCAGCGGGGCACGGTGCTGCTGTTCAACCCCGGCTCCTGCGGGCGGTGCTACACCGGCCCCGACACCTACGGCGTGCTGACCCTGGCCGGCGGCCGGGTGCTCCGGGCCGAGCACAAGGAGGTGCCCAAGCGGTGAGCCTGAACGAGATCCGCTGCCTGCCCTCCTGCGGCAGCACCAACACCTACGCCAAAGAGCACATCGAGGAGTTCGGCCCGGTGGCGGCGGTGTACACCACCAGCCAGACCAGCGGCCGGGGCCGGCTGGGCCGGCTGTGGACCAATGCGGCGGGGCAGGCCCTCTACTACACCGCTGTCCTCAAGGTGCCCATGGTCCAGCCTGAGACCCTGCCCCTCTTTGCCAGCCTGGCCGTGCGGGAGCAGCTGCGGCTGCGGTACGGGGTCGAATGCGCCATCAAGTGGCCCAACGACCTGCTGCTGGGGGGCAAAAAGGTGGTGGGCATCCTCTGCGAGGCGGTGAACTACGGCACCGGCGGGGAAGGCCGGGCCTACCTGTGCGGCATCGGCATCAACCTGGCCCAGCCCCAGAGCTATTTCGACGCGGCCGGCCTGCCCTACGGCACCTCGCTGGCCCTGCAGGGGGCAAACGTGGACCTCGAGGCCGACCCCTCCTGGCTGGCCGAGGGCCTGACCGACTTCGGCTTTGACCGGGCGCTGTACACGTTTGGCCCTGAGGGCTTTGCGCCCTACCGGGACGCCTATACCGCCGCCTGCGTCAACCTGGGCCGCCGGGTCGCCTTCACCCAGCCGGGCGGCGCCGGGGAGGGCACCGCCGCCGGCATCGACGGGGAGGGCCGCCTCATCGTCCGCACCGACGCCGGGGAGGAGCACGTTTTCACCGGCGAAGTGTCGGTCTCCGGCATTTACGGACACGTATAAAAAAGCCCTGCTTTTCCCGGGAGGAAAGGCAGGGCCTTTTCGATTTACCGTTTTTTCCCACAGCAGGGGCAGGCCCCCTCAGCGCCTCCTTGCGCGCCGGCGGCGGCGGAAGAGGCCCGGCCCGCCCCCGGTCAGGACGGTGAACACCGCCAGCACCAGCAGGACCGCCAGCAGGGCGGGCAGCAGCAGCAGGGTGGCCATCCCGTCGGTATAAAAGTCGGAGACGTATTCCCGGTGGGTGACCAGATCCACCGTGCCGGCCTCGTAGCCGTCCAGCCAGACGGTGGCGGTGCCCACCACCTGGCCGTTGGCCACGGTGGCCCGGATGCTCTCGGGCAGGTCAAAGGTAAAGGTGACCTCGTCGTCGGGGTGGCCGTAGCCGTTCACCGCGTTGGCGGCGTACAGCTCCACCTCCGGCTCGGTCCGGCACTGGGTCAGGGGGACGGTGGCCAGGGCCGTCCCGGTGTCCACCAGCTGCCGGTCGTTGAAGGTGGCAAACACCCAGTCCAGCAGCTCGGCGCACTCCCGGTAGATGTTGTCCAGGTCCGACCCCAGCACCACCAGGCCGTAGGTGTGGCCTTCGTTCTCCGCAAAGGTGACAAAGCACCGCCCGGCCAGGGTGGTGAAGCCGGTCTTCATCCCCCGGATGTAGTCCCGGTAGTAGGGATACTCCGGGTCCAGCATCAGGTTGGTAGAGCGGATCTCCCGCTCGGAGGTGTGCAGGTTGGTGGCCGGCATGGTATAGGTGAGGGCCTGGGCGATCTCCATGTACTGGGGCTGGGCGTAGCAGGCCGCCGCGATCCTGGCCAGGTCCCGGGCGGTGGATACGTTGCCGTAATCGTACAGCCCGTGGACGCAGCTGAAGGTGGTGTCGGTGCAGCCCAGCTCGGCGGCCCGCTGATTCATCCGGGCCACAAAGGCGGTCAGGTCGCCCCCCGCCGCGTCGCTGGCGATGACGCTGGCGGCCTCGTTGGCGCTGGCCACGATCAGGCCGTACAGCAGGTCGATCCGGCGCACCGTCTCCCCGATCCGCAGCCCGATGGTGGAGCCGTTGGCGTTCTGGATGTCGGTGAACTCCTGGGTCAGGCTGGTGGGCACGGTGACGGCCTGCTGCAGGTCCAGGCCGCTCTCCAGGTAGAGCAGGGCGGTCATCATCTTGGTCAGGCTGGCCACATAGCGGGGCTGGTCGGCGTTCTGCTCCAGGATGGTCTTGCCGGTGTCCAGATCGAACAGATAGACCGACTCTTCGGCATAGGTGGTCTGGATCGGCATGGGATAGGCCGCATGGCCCGGCAGGGCCAGGCAGACGGCCAGCGCCAGCAGGCAGGCCAGCGCCGCAGCCCGGCGCAGCGCCGGGCGGAAAAGTTGATTCATAACCAAGCCTCCTTTGGAGCAGCAAAACGCGCGCTTTTGAGAATAAGATACCACAAAACAGAGAAAAGAGAAAGGTGGTTTTTGACAATGTTCGCTTCTGTCTGCGGAAAAACGCCCCGGGACCTGGGGGCGGCCTTTGTGGCCGGGAACGCCGTGGTGGTGGGGGATGTCACCCTGCAGCCCGGCTCCACCGTCTGGTACGGGGCGGTGATCCGGGGGGACGAGGGCCCCATCACCATCGGGGAAAACACCAACATCCAAGACAACGCCGTCCTCCACTGCGACCCCGGCAGCCACATCCTGCTGGGCCGGGACGTGACGGTGGGCCACGGGGCCATCGTCCACGGGGCCGAGGTGGGGGACGGCAGCCTGATCGGGATGCACGCCACCCTGCTGGACGGCTGCAGGGTGGGCCGCGGCTGCATCATCGGGGCGGGCGCGCTGGTGCCGGAAGGCAAAGTGATCCCCGACGGCACGGTGGCCGTAGGGGTGCCCGCCCGGGTGGTGAAGGACGCCGGCGCGGCCCAGACCGCCGCCTGCAAATATAACGCCATTGCTTATGTTAACTTAGGTCGCAGCCACGCCGCAGCCGCCCCGCTCGAAACCGCGAAAAGTGAGGAATGATGCAGGTTTACGGCGCTTTTTGGCGCCGGTTTCCGGGGCCGTTTGGCTTTTTACAGTTTCTTCACAGGTTTGTAACCAATTACACGCAAAGAATGGGTATACTACAATCACAAGCCAGCGGGGCCGCAACCGCTGACTTGCACATGATTCCTCCTCACACCCAAAGTAATACCCCAACACAGGACCCTCGTCCGGGCGTACCGCAAGCGCCTGGACGGGGGTTCTGTGCGTTGCCGGGCAGGGCGGCCTTCTTTTACAGGCTCGCGCCCAGCACCTGCAGGACGATCTTGGTGTTCACCTGCCGCTCCAGCTGCCAGAGGGCCTCGGTGGCCAGCGGGATGACCCGGGCCGCCGCCTCCCCCTGCAGCGGGGAGACCTTCGACCCCCGCAGCCCGGCCGCCGCATAGGCGCACAGGTCCCGCAGCAGGACCGCGGCGGCCGCCTTGTCCTTTTCGTACCCAGCCAGCAGGGCCGAGGCCGCATAGGCGTCGCGGGCGGCGGCCGCTTTGGCCAGGTCCGCCGCGGCATCCAGCTGCCGGCGGCGGGCGGCGTCCCGGGCGGCGGCCAGCACCGCGCCGATCCGCCCCTCGAACAGCTCCGACAGGCGGGCGGCGTCCTTTTGGGGGACGCCCCGGGCGGCGCAGAAGGCTGCGCACTGCGGGACCGGCGCCGGGGCCAGGGCAAAGCTGACGCACCGGCTGCGGATGGTGGGCAGCACCCCCGCCAGGGACTGGGCCGTCAGCAGGAAGAGTACCCCCTCGGGGGGTTCTTCCATCACCTTGAGCAGGGCGTTGGCCGACTCGCCGTTCATCTTTTCGGCATGGTAAAGCAGCACCGCCCGCCCCTCGGCGGACAGGCTGGTGTTGAAGATCTCGCTGCGCATGGCGGTCACCTGGCCCACCAGGTACCGGCCGCCGGCGCCCATCCCCTCCACGGCGATGGCCTCCCGGACCACGCCGGTCTCCACCCGGCCGCTGTCCCGGTCGCCGGCTTTGGCCACCGCCCGGCAGCACTCCCCCCGCAGCAGGGCTTCGGCGGCGGGGCCGCCGGCAGGGTAGAGGTAATCCGCCGCGATGCACCGGGCTGCAAAGCCCGCGCCCAGGCCCTGCTCCCCGATCAGCAGCAGGCTGTGGCTCAGGCGGCGGCCGGACAGCATCCGGCTCACTTCCTCTTTGAGGGCCTCGTTGCCCTCCAGACGGTCCAGCATCATGGCGCGGCCCCCCTCAGCGGCGGTTCCGGCGGCGCCACTGCTCCCGGCGGTACCAGGCCCGGATGCTGGAACAGAGGCTGGGGGCAAAGAGCAGGATGAACCCCGCCATGGACAGCAGATAGTTCAGCCGGGTCATCCAGTCCGCCGACAGGAAACCCAGCACCCACACTGCCGCCGAAAAGATGCCGAAGTACTTTACCTTAATAGGGATGACGAAGAACAGCAGCACCTGCATCTCGGGGTACAGCAGCGCAAAGGCCAGCAGAAGGGACAGGGACAGGCAGTAGGTGCCGGCCCAGCCTGTGACCAGGCAGGCCAGCACCGCCCCCAGCATCCCCGCCAGGACATACACGTTGAAACGGAAGTCCCCCCAGGCGGCTTCCAGCGCCGACCCCAGGAACCATACAAAATAGGCCCCCAGGGCAAAGTTCAGGATGCTGCCCGAGCTGGAGGGGACGAACAAAAAGGTCACCAGCCGCCAGATCTCGCCGGCAAAGAGGGCCGGCCGGGTCAGGGTGAGGGAATAGGTGATATAGCGGTTCACAAACAGCTCCACCGCATAGACGACGATCTGCCCCCCTACCAGGATCGAGATCAGGTTGGGGATATAGTAGCGGCCAAACTTCCGCTCGAGCTTTGTCAGCCAGTTCATGTGACGCCTCCCAGTCATTACAGGATATGCGGCCCTGCGCGGTTTCCTGCCTGCGGGCCAAGTGGTAGGATTATTGTACCATGTTTGGGCAGGGCATTCAACCACGGGGCGGGTTTTTCACTCTTTCCACCGGGTTTTCCACCGGATCTGTTGGGAACGGGAGGAATTTTCCGCTCCTTTTCCACTCTTTCCACTGAGTTTTCAACACCTGGATCTTCCTCCTGTGTATACGGGCGGTAAAGTCATACTCTTTTTCAGCCCCGCCGGCGCTCCGGTGCGCCAGGTCTGGCCCGCCGTTTTGCAAGCAGGAGCGCAGGTTTCATTTTCTCTCCAAAAACCCAAAAGTCTACCGGATTCCAGGGTTTTCCGGTCCGGAATCAAACGGCCCCGCACTTTTCAACATGAGGGGCCAGCCCCCGCCCTTTTTCGAGCTGTGGAAAACTTTTCCCCTTTTTCACATCCCTTTCACCGCCCCGGGCCGCCCTTTTCCGGCGGAGGGGCGGGCGTGTGAGCCCGTCACAAAAATTTTTATTTCCTAGTGCTTTTATAGGATTGACACCCCGCCCCTTTTCGGGTATAATTCCCTTGCAGGGCGCCGAAGCTCTGTACAGCAACGCAAACCAAACACGCGCTTCTTTCCTGAAAGGAAAAGCGAGCAACAGTTTAACGAGGTGTTATTCCATGTTGGAACTCGAGCATATATCCTTCGACGTCCAGGATGAAAAGGGTCAAAAAGAGATCATCCGGGATATTTCCCTCACCATCCCTGCGGGGCGGTTCGTGGCCATCACCGGCCCCAACGGCGGGGGCAAGTCCACCCTTGCCAAGCTGATCGCCGGCATCGAGCAGCCGACCGCCGGCCGCATCCTCTTCAATGGCGAGGACATCACCCATATGAGCATCACCGAACGGGCCCACAAGGGCATCAGCTATGCCTTCCAGCAGCCGGTCCGGTTCAAGGGCATCCAGGTGCTGGACCTGCTGCGGATCGCCGCCGGCAAGGACCGCCCCCTGAGCATTGCCGACGCCTGCGCCTACCTGTCCGAGGTGGGCCTGTGCGCCAAAGATTACGTCAACCGCGAGGTGAACGCCAGCCTGTCGGGCGGCGAGCTGAAGCGGATCGAGATCGCCACCGTCCTGGCCCGCGGGCAGAAGCTGTCCGTCTTTGACGAGCCGGAGGCCGGCATCGACCTGTGGAGCTTCCAGAACCTGATCCAGGTCTTTGAGCGGATGCAGCAGAAGAACACCGACGGCTCCATCATCGTCATCTCGCACCAGGAACGCATTTTGAACATCGCCGACGAGATCATCGTCCTGGCCGCCGGCAAGGTGACCCAGCAGGGCCCCCGGGACCAGATCCTGCCCGGGCTGCTGGGCACCACGTCGGCGGTGACTGCCTGCACCGCACTGGAACAGGGAGGGAGAGAAGCATAATGTTAGACAACATCCAAAAGCAGATCCTGGCCGAGGTGGCCGACCTGCACAGCATCCCCGAAGGGGCCTACAACATCCGGGCCAACGGCCAGACCGCCGGCCGCAGCTCCACCGCCAACATCGAGATCGTCCCCAAGCCCGACGGCACCGGCATCGACATCCACATCAAGCCGGGCACCCGGCACGAGAGCGTCCACATCCCGGTGGTGCTCAGCGAGAGCGGCCTGAAGGAGACGGTCTACAACGACTTTTACGTGGGGGACGACTGCGACGTGCTGATCGTGGCCGGCTGCGGCATCGACAACTGCGGCAGCCAGGACTCGGAGCACGACGGCATCCACCGCTTCCAGGTGGGCAGGAACGCCCATGTCCGCTATGTGGAAAAGCACTACGGCCAGGGCAACGGCCTGGGGATGCGCATCCTGAACCCCGTCACCGAGGTCCTCCTGGCCGAGGGCAGCTCGATGGAGATGGAGATGGTCCAGATCAAGGGCGTCGACTCCACCGACCGCAAGACGGTGGCCGACCTGGCCGCCGGGGCCCGCCTGGTGGTGCGGGAGCGCCTGATGACCCACGGCCGCCAGATCGCCATCAGCGGCTACAACGTCACCCTGAACGGCGAAGGCTCCAGCGCGGACGTGGTCTCCCGCTCGGTGGCCCGGGACCGCTCGTACCAGAAGTTCGACGCCCTGATCACCGGCAACGCCCCCTGCACCGGCCACTCGGAGTGCGACGCCATCATCATGGACCACGCCCGGGTGCTGGCGGTGCCCCAGCTGGACGCCAACGACCTGGACGCCGCCCTGATCCACGAGGCCGCCATCGGCAAGATCGCCGGCGACCAGATCACGAAACTGCTCACCCTGGGCCTGACCGAAGAGGAAGCCGAGGAGCAGATCATCCAGGGCTTTTTGAAATAAGGACGGGCCCGCGCCTCCGCCACGCCCCGTTTCCGGGGCACAAAACTGCGATGTTGGGGCTGTTTTTTCTTTTCTGTCCAACTTCTGACACAAAAATATGGAATTTTCAGTAAAAATGTAGTATACTGGTTCCTAACAAAGGGCCGCCTGCCTGGCGCGGCCCAGCAGGGAAAACAGACTGGAACGAACAAAAAACAGCAGTCTCAATCAAGCAACAGAGAAGGTGGAGGATTCATGTTTCGTGGAGCAAACCGGTTTGAACTAGATCAGATCATGGACATCTACGCCCGGGCGCGGGCGTTCATGGCGCAGAACGGCAACCCCACCCAGTGGGGGGACACCTATCCCCCGCGGGAACTGATCGAGGAGGACATCCTCTCCAACCGGCTGTTCGTCTGTGTCATCAATGGCGAACTGGAGGCCGTCTTTGCCTTTATCCTGGGCGAGGACCCTACTTATAAAACGATCGAGGACGGCCATTGGCTGAGCAGCGGGCCCTACGGCACCCTGCACCGGCTGGCCTCGGCCGGCCACCGCAGCGGCGTGGGCCGCCTGGTCATTGACTGGTGCCTGGAGCACTGCGAGAGCCTGCGGGCCGACACCCACGCCGACAACAAAGTGATGCAGCATGTGCTGGAAACAAACGGCTTTTCCCGCTGCGGCATCATCCATCTGGCCAACGGCTCGCCCCGCATCGCCTACCAGAAGCTGGGCATCCGCCAGCTGGGCAGCGAATAAACGCAAACCACTCCAAGGGGACGGCCCGCCGCCGTCCCCTTTTTGACAGGAAAGGGCCTGATTATGAAAATTACCCAGATCCGTTTAGGCAAGCTGTCGGTCCCCCTGCGGACGCCGTTCAAGACGGCCCTGCGGACGGTGGACCGGGTGGAAGACATCGTGGTCGAGCTGCACACCGACACCGGCGCGGTGGGCTACGGCGAAGCGCCCCCCACCGGCCCCATCACCGGGGACACCACCGGCGGCATCGTAGGGGGCATCCTGGAGCTGATCGCGCCCGCCCTGCTGGGGCAGGAGGTGGACGACTTCGAGACCGTCACCGCCCTGGTCCAGAAGGCCGGCGTCCACAACACCAGCGCCAAGGCCGCCGTGGACATGGCCCTGTGGGACCTGTACGGCCAGCTGCACCAGATCCCGGTCCACAAGCTGCTGGGCGGGGCACGGCGCACCCTGGTCACCGACCTGACCATCAGCGTCAACCCGCCCGAGCAGATGGCCCGGGACGCCCGGGAGGCCGTGGCCCGGGGCTACGACTGCCTGAAGGTCAAGGTGGGGGCGGACCCCACCCTGGACACCGCCCGCCTGGCCGCCGTCCGCAAGGCGGTGGGCCGGGATGTCTGCATCCGCATCGACGCCAACCAGGCCTGGACCCCCCGGCAGGCCGTCCGCATCCTGAACGAGATGCAGGACAAGGGCCTGGAGCTGGAGCTGGTGGAGCAGCCCGTCCCCGCCGGCGACCTGGAGGGCCTGGCCTACGTCACCCGCCACAGCTGGGTGCCGGTGATGGCCGACGAAAGCGTGTTCAGCCCCGCCGACGCCCTGCGCATCTTCCAGAGCCGGGCGGCCGACTACATCAACATCAAGCTGATGAAGTGCGGCGGCCTGACCGGCGCCCTCCGCATCGCCGCCGCCGCCGAGATCTACGGGGTGGAGTGCATGATCGGCTGCATGCTGGAGGCCAAGATCGCGGTGAACGCCGCCGTGGAGCTGGCCTGCGCCCGCAGCATCATCACCCGGGTGGACCTGGACGGGCCGGTGCTGTGCAGCGCCGACCCGGTGGAGGGCGGCGCCCGCTTCGACGAGCGGAACATCACCGTTTCCGACGCCCCCGGCATGGGCATCCAGGGCATCCAGCCCGGCTATCTGACTTACCTCAGCGTCTGATCTGCGCGTGTCGCAAAGTGACACGCTGTCCCCGGTCTGTTGGCCGGGGATTTTCTTTACTCGAATGTACCGTGGGCCGCGCATTTTTCACAAAAAACGTGCCTATGCCACATAAAAATCCCCCTCGCTGTACATTTTGACAAAAACATCTTGACGTTTTAGGGCAGAATAGATAATATTAAGTTGGAATGCAATGTGTCTCCGGCATTCCGCTTGCGATACCTGAAAGAAACGCCCCCAGCAAGGGCCTGTCGGGAGACAAACCCAGTGCAAATGGAAGGACGATTTATGACAAACGCAGAAAAACTTGCCCTGCAAAAACATGCCTGCCGCATTCGCCTTGGCGTGATCGAAAGCACCCACAGCGCCAAAAGCGGCCACCCGGGCGGCAGCCTGTCCATCGCGGAGGTGCTGTCCTTTTTGTACTTCCGGGAGATGCGGGTCGACCCCGCCAACCCCGCCTGGCCCGAGCGGGACCGGCTGGTCCTTTCCAAGGGCCATGCGGCCCCGGCCCTTTATGCAGCCCTGGCCGAGCGCGGCTTTTTCCCCGCGGAGGAGCTGACCACCCTGCGCAAGCTGGGCAGCCGCCTGCAGGGCCACCCCAATATGAACACCGTCCCCGGCGTGGATATGTCCACCGGCAGCCTGGGTCAGGGCATCTCCGCCGCCTGCGGCATGGCCCTGGGCGCCAAGGTCAAGGGGCTGGATCAGGTGCGGGTCTACGCCGTCATGGGCGACGGCGAGATCGAAGAGGGCGAGTGCTGGGAGGCCTTTATGTTTGCGTCCCACTACAAGCTGGACAATCTCTGCGTCTTTCTGGACCTGAACCATCTGCAGATCGACGGCCCCATTGAAAAGGTCATGAACAGCGCCCCCCAGGACAAAAAGCTGGAGGCCTTCGGCTTCAAGGTGTTGTCCATCGACGGCCACGACCTGGACCAGATCGAGGCTGCGGTGGAAACCTTCCACGCCGAAAAGGGCCGCCCCACCTTCATCATCCTGAACACCACCAAGGGCAAGGGCGTCAGCTATATGGAAAACAACGCCAACTGGCACGGCAAAGCCCCCGGCGACGCCGACTACCACACCGCCATGGACGAGCTGAACGCCGCCCTGGCCCAGCTGGAAAAGGAGGAGGGCTGACCTATGGCAGAAGTGAAAAAGATCGCGACCCGCGACAGCTACGGCGCTACCCTGCAGGAGCTGGCCGCCGAGCATCCCGAGCTGGTGGTGCTGGACGCCGACCTGTCGGTCTCCACCTGCACCGCCATGTTCCAGAAAGTGGCCCCCGAGCGCTTTTTTGAGTGCGGCATCGCCGAGGCCAACATGATGGGCGTCTCCGCCGGCCTGGCCACCATGGGGCTGGTGCCCTTTGTGTCCAGCTTTGCCATGTTCGCCGCGGCCCGCGCCTACGAGCAGATCCTCAACTCCATCGCTTACCCCCGCCTCAACGTCAAGATCGGCGCGTCCCACGGGGGCATCTCGGTGGGCGAGGACGGCGCGTCCCACCAGTGCTGCGAGGACTTTGCCCTCATGCGCTCGCTGCCCGGCATGACCGTCATCTGCCCCTCGGACGACATCGAGGCCCGGGCGGCCGTCCGCGCCGCCTTCGAGATGAACGGCCCGGTCTACCTGCGGCTGGGCCGGCTGGCCGTGCCCGTTTTCCACGACCCCGACCACTACCACTTTGAGATCGGCAAGGGCGAAACGGTCACCGAGGGCGAGGACATCGCCATCATCGCCACCGGCCTGGAGGTGAACGAGGCCCGCATCGCCGCCGAGCACCTGGCCGCCCAGGGCATCGGCGCCCGGGTCATCAACATCCACACCATCAAGCCCCTGGACGAGGAGCTGATCCTGAACGCCGCCCGGGACTGCGGGAAGGTCATCACCTGCGAGGAGCACAGCGTCATCGGCGGCCTGGGCGAGGCGGTCTGCTCCCTGCTGGCCGAGAAATACCCCGTCCCCGTCCGCCGCATCGGCGTGCAGGACTGCTTTGCCTGCTCGGCCCCGGCCTGGGACCTGATCCACGCCTACGGCCTGGACGCCGCCACCATCGAAAAGACGGCCCACGAGATGCTGGGCCGCTGAACCCCCTGAAACAAAAAGGCTCCCCCTCTGCCGCCGGCAGAAGGGGAGCTGTCAGCGTGTCGCAACGCGCCACGCTCCAGGGGGAACCCATTTCTGCCCGTATGCGCGGGACAGAAATTCTTTCCCCCTGGTATCCCCCTGGGGACAAAATTGAGCGCTGAACCGCGCACTCGCCGCAAGGCGGCTCGCACACTCTCAGCGCTCAATTTCCCTGTATGTGTCCCGTCCATCCGCACATGTCGGCTGGACGGGACTTTTT
>DXBJ01000070.1 GCA_019116585.1 Candidatus Faecalibacterium gallistercoris
CTTTGCGGCGAGTGCGCGGTTCAGCGCTCCATTTTGTCGAAAAGGGGGATACCAGGGGGGAAGGATTTCTGACCTGCGCAGCAGGCAGAAATGGGTCCCCCCTGGAGCGTGGCGCTTTTGCGACACGCTGAGCCGCCCCGGGAGGGGCGGCAGAGAAAATAGGGGTCAGTCAGTTTCCATTTCAGAAAGGGAGGGGTAGCTGTCGATGGCGCCGTAGCGCTGGACGCTCAGCCCGCAGAAACGGTTGGAAAAGCGGAGGTACTGCTCCAGCCGGGACGGGGTGAGGGCGGCCAGGCCCTCCCGGGTGACGCCGTCGCGTGACAGCTGCCACAAAAAGGAGCCGATGAAGCCGTCCCCGGCCCCGGTGGTGTCCACAGCCTGGACTTTGCTGCCCTGGGCAAAGGCATGGGCGGACCGGGTATAGGCGTGGGCGCCCCCGCCGCCGCAGGTGTAGAGGACGAGCTGGACGTCCCCTGCAAAGAGCTGGGGCAGGGCGGCTTCGATGTCGCCGGCGTCGGTGAGGAAAGCAAGCTCTTCGTCCGAGATCTTGAGGACCGACGCCCGGGGCAGGTACGCCAGGACGGTGCGCCGGAGGGCGTCGCGGTCGGGCCAGAGGGGGAAGCGGAGGTTGGGGTCAAAGCTGATGATGGCCCCGGCCTCGCCGGCCGCGTGGATGGCGGCGTCGTGGGCGGCCTTCATGGGGCTCTCCACCAGGGAGACGCTGCAGAAATGCAGGGCAAAGGCGTCCCGGAACCAGGCGGGGTCGATCTGGCTGGCGCTGTAGAGCAGGTCGGCCGAGGGATTGCGGTAAAAGCTGAAGGTCCGGTTGCCGTCGGCCCCGAGGGCGACGAAGGCAAGCGCCGTGTTGGCCTGGCGGGTGAAGGGGACGCGGCTGACGTCGATGCCGTGGGCGGCCAGCTCGCGGGCGATCTTGTGGCCGAAGGGGTCGTCCCCCAGCTGGGTGAGCAGGGCGGCGCGGCCCCCCAGCGCGGCAAACGCGCCGCAGACGTTGGCCGGCGCGCCGCCGATCCGGGGGCGGAAAGCCGGCACCTCGGCAAAGGCGCAGCCGCTTTGGGAGGGGATCATATCGATCAGCGCCTCGCCGATGGAAAACAGGGTGGTTGCGGACATGGTGGGTACCTCCTTGGATGTGATGGGGCGCCATGCCGCGCAGGGCCCGCGGCGGACGGAACGGGCCGGCCGCCGCGGGCGTGCGGGATGGTACCTTCTTGTATCCCTGCGCTGCCATGCGGGCGGGCCCATGCGCCCCGCCCGATGTTCCGGCACAGCGGAACATGATCCCAGTATACTGCCCTTTGGGCCCGGCGTAAATAGCATAATCGGCACATCTATATGGATTTTTGCACTCCGGACGGACTTTTTGTGTAAGAGGGAGGGAAAATGTCCCGCCCGCCGCGGATTGCTTTCGGGGCCGGGGCATGATACAATAAATGCAAAAACGACAAACTCTACAAGGAGAACCGATCAAATGAGCAAGCAAGTGCAGAGCTATCCCGGCTACACCCTGGTCCGGCGGGAGGAAAGCCCCCTGTTCCACGGCGTGGCCACCACCCTGACCCACGACGTCAGCGGAGCCACCGTCCTGCTGGTGGAAAACGAGGACGAGAACAAGGCCTTTGGCATCGGGTTCGGGACGTTTCCCTGCGATGACACGGGGGTGTTCCACATTCTGGAGCATTCGGTGCTGGCAGGGTCGGAAAAATACCCGGTGACCTCGCCGTTCATGCAGCTGGTCAAGAGCAGCATGGCCTCCTTCCTCAACGCCATGACCTTCCCGGACAAGACGGTGTATCCCTTCGCCACCCCCAACGAGGCGGACTTCCGCAACCTGATGGACGTCTACCTCAACGCGGTGTTCTGCCCGCTGGCGGTGCAGGAACGCAGCGTCTTTGAGCAGGAGGGCTGGCACCGGGAGGCGGACGGCCGCTTCAGCGGCGTGGTGTACAACGAGATGCAGGGGGCCCTGGCGACCCCGGAGGCGCGGCTGGACGCCGCCATGGACGCGGCCCTCTTCCCCGACAATGGCTACGGCTTTGTGTCGGGGGGCGACCCGGCCTCCATCCCCGGGCTGACCTACGAGCAGTATGTGAAGATCTACCGCCGCCATTACCGGCCGGACAACTGCTGCATCACCCTGTACGGCAAAATGGACATGGGGGACAAGCTGGCCTTTCTGGACCGGGCGTACCTGAGCCGGATGCCCAAGGGCGCGCCCCGGCCCCGCACCCCCTTGCAGTATCCCCAGGCAGGGATCAAAAAAGAGGCGGTCTATGAGACCGAGACCCCCGAGAGCATCCCGGTCCAGTGCGCGCTGGGGTGGTACACCGGGCGGTTTGAGGAGATGGAAAAACAGACCGCCGTCAACATCCTGCTGGACGCCCTGCTCAGCACCAACCAGTCCCCCCTGAAAAAGTACCTGCTGGAACAGGACCTGGGGGCGGACATCGACGTGGCCTTTGACGGGTCGGTCCAGCAGCCGGTGCTGGAACTGGTGCTGAAAGGCACCGACCGGGAGCGGGCCGCCCGCTTTGCGCCGGCGGTGCGGGCCGGGGTGGAGCAGATCGTGGCCGCCGGCATCCCCGCAGAGCTTTTGACCGCGTCCATCAACCATTACGAGTTCCAGGTCACCGAGCGGCCGGGCAGCCTGCCCGACGGCGTGCTGGCGGCCATCGAGGCGGTCACCGGCTGGCTGCACACCGGCGACCCCATGGCGGACCTGCGCCCCGAACCGGTGTTCGCCTTCCTGCGCGGCAAGCTGGGCACCCGCTGGTACGATGCGCTGCTGGCCGAGCTGTTTGGACCGGAGCCGGTGGAGGTGACCCTGGCGCCCCGGAAGCCCCGCCCCGCGGACGCCCCCAGCGCCCGGCAGGAGGGCAAACTGAAGCTGGACCATCCCCTGACGGTGGCCGACCTGGGCCAGCCGCCCTGCTTCCCCGAGGCGGAAGTGAAGGAGCTGGCCGGGCTGACCCTGGTGGGACGGCCGTCGGCGGGCAGCCTCTATCTGAATTTTTACTACGACCTGGGGACGCTGACGCCCGAGGAAATGAGCTATGCGGCCCTTCTGCCCGCCGTGCTGGAGGAGCTGGACGGCAGCCGCCACACCGCCATCGAGCTGAACACCCTGCGGAACACCTGGCTGGGAGAGAGCACCGTGACCACCGACATCTGGACCGGGCGGCAGCCGGAGGCGCCCTGCATCGCCAAGCTGACCGTCCGCACCAGCCTGCTGGAGCAGAACCTGGACAAGGCCATGGAACTGACGGAAGAGCTGCTGTATGAGACCAGGCTGTCGGGGGCCCAGGCCGAGACGGCTCTGGAGCAGGCGCTGGACCAGCTCAAGCTGAACTACGAGCAGGACTTTATCCGCAGCGGGCACAACCACGCCATCCTGCGGGCCAGCCGGGCTTTTTCCACCCAGATGACGCTGACCGAGCGGGTGGGCGGCGTGACCATGTACCGCCTGCTGTGCCGCCTGCTGGAAGAAAAGGACTGGGCGGCCCTGGGGGCAAAGCTGGAAGCGGTGCGGGACAAGATCCTGCGCCGGTGCAGCCTGACCGTCTGCTGCCACGGCAGCCAGGCGGCCCGGGCCCGGCTGAGCCTGCTGCTGCCGGACAGCGCCTTTGCCGCCGAGGGCCGCGCCCCGGCCCAGGGCTACCGCGAGACGCTGCCCCTGCCGAAGCACGAGGCCTTTGTGATCCAGGGCGGGGTGAACTACGACGTGCTGGCCTGGCCCAACGGGGACCCCAGCCCCGCCCGCAAGGTGTTGGCCCAGGTGATGAGCTACGAATACCTCTTCCAGGCCCTGCGGGAAAAGGGCGGGGCCTACGGCGCCGGGATGCTGAACCGGGCGGCCTACGAGCTGTTCTACACCTACCGCGACCCCCACGCCGCCGGCAGCTACCGCCGCTTTGCGGAGGGGCCTGCCGCGGTGGCCGGGATGGAGTTTGGGCCTGAGGCGCTGAGCGAGTGCATCGTGGGGACGGTGGCCCAGGTGGACCCGCCCCGCAAGCCCCGCCAGCAGGCGCTGGAAGCCGACCGCCGGTATTTCTGCGGGGTCACCCCTGCGATGGCCGCCGCCGACCGGGCCGCCCTCTGCGGCGTGACCGGCCCCTGGCTGCAGGCCGAGGCCGCCGCCCTGGCGGACAAGACCGCCCGGGGCGTCCGCTGCACCTTCGGCAGCAAAGACGCCATCGAGCGGGCGAAAGAGCTGTTCGACACGGTGGAAGTGCTGGGGTGACGCCATGGATGCGGTGAACCGGACGCTGTTTATCCCGCCTTTATGAGATGAAAAATTTCGGTGCATGAATAGAGCGCGCCGCTGTTTGACGAGCCGTGCGCGGTCCATACGGGAGCGTGTGGGCCGCGCCGGCCCGGACAGCGACCCGGAGCAAGCGGCTTTGGCGTTTATCTGTAAGCGGCTTAAACTGAATTACAAGAAGCTGTCTGAGGAAGAAAAGAAGTGGCTGAAAAAGATTGCACAGAAGTCGGACTTGCTGAAAAATCCAAACCCACAGCGGGGGAGAAA
>DXBJ01000071.1 GCA_019116585.1 Candidatus Faecalibacterium gallistercoris
TCCCCAACGCTGTTCTATTCTACCAAAAAGCCCCATCTGCTGCGTTGCATTCGCTTGCATTCCACCAAGGAGTGCGGCGCTCATGCGCCTTGCATCTAGCGCTTTTTGGCGAATATCCCAGCATTTTTGACTTCTCAGATACACCCTAGTTTTCTTTTTTCGCTCCCTGTCCCAAAGGGGCGGCTGCCGCTGTGCATGATACCAGCACGGGCAGCCGCCCCTTTGGGTCGGTTTGGGTCATAATATGTGGGTGCGCTTTTTCCTCCGCCAGAGGTTCCAGCCGGTGTAGGCCAGCCAGATGGGCAGGGCCACCAGGGTGACGGTCCGGCTGAGGGGCAGCCCCGCAGGCGAATAGACAAAGTCGATGCGGCTCCAGCCGGCAGGACAGAGCACCGCCATCATGCCGTTGTCCACCCGGAGGATCTCGGCCTCCTGCCCGCCTACATAGGCGGTGAAGCCGTCGTCGTAGGGCACCGAGAAAAAGACCAGGTTGGGCTTTTCCAGCTGGATCTCGGCGCTGAAGCCCGAGTTGGTCATGGTGAAGCTGCTGCACGCCGACGCCCGGCGGTCGGCGATGTCCTGCTGATACCGCTCATAGCTGAAATCCAGCATCTGATCCCCGGGCAGCGGGGTCAGGTACCGGCCGTACCGGGCGGCGTCCTCCTCCGATAGGGCCAGGGCCCGCACCAGCAGGGCGCAGGCGTCCTGGGTGATCTGGCTGTCCAGCTGCTCCTCGGTGACGTAGTAGTCGTAGGTGAAGCCCATGGGCAGGTAGTTGTCGTTTTCGTACAGGGCAAAGCCCTCGATGGTGTCGTAATAGGTCCAGCCGGGGATGGCCTCCGCCTCAAAATTGGCCCGCTCGGCCTCGGGCATGATGGTGAACCGGACGCTGAGCAGCCCCCGCAGCTGGTAGTAATAGGCTTCGGGGTTGCTGCGGACGTCCCGGGTGAAGCCCAGGGAGGAATAAAAGCTCAGAATGCTGGGGGCCACCGTGCTGTCAAAGAACTGCATGCAGCTCTTGTCCATCCACAGGCCCAGGTTGTCGTGGGCGTTGTAGGTGTCGATCCGCCAGTCCCCTTCGGGGAAATGGTCCTGCAGGGCGATGGACGCCTGGTACTGTTCCACCAGGTCGCTGTCGTAGTTCCACTGGCCAAATTTGCCGATGCCGATGTGCACGATGCCGAACACGCAGCTGAAAGCCAGCACCGCCCCCAGCATCCGGCGGCAGAAGAGCTTCGGGTCCTCCCGACAGCGGGCAATGGCGTGGTAGAGGACCAGCCCCGCCAGCCCGAAGGCCAGCACCGCCAGGTACTGCTCCGGGTTTTCGGTCACGCCCAGGGACCAGCTCTCCCCGTCGTTCACCGGCACCAGGGCAAAGGCCAGGGTGGCGATCATCAGCCAGGCCACCAGGGCGGTGGGGCGCTCCAGGTCGGTGTCCGGGTCCTCCCAGGCTTTCACCGTCATGGCCGCCAGGATCAGCACCGGCATATAGTACCACCGGGCGTAGTAGCTGGCGTTGAAGGCATAAAAGGCGCTGTTCAGCACCGGCACCAGGGCGAACAGGGCGCAGATTGCGATGATCCGCTTGCTGCCGTCCCCTTGCCGGGACCGCCAGTAGGCCACCGCCCCGGCCAGGCTGCACAGGGGCAGGTAGGCGGTCATGCTGGTCCACTTGATGGTGCCCTCCGACCAGATGGAGACGATATAGGGCGAATCCGGCGGCATGAACCAGCTGACCAGGATGGCCAGATACTGCTGGACCTTCGAGTAGGTCAAGAAGCCCCACCCCGACGAGATGTCGGTGGTGCGCGGGTTTTGCAGCAGGGACAAAAAGGCCGGCCACACCAGCAGGCAGCCCAGCGCCACCCCCAGCAGGCTCTCCCAGGCCAGGGTGCCGAACAGCCCCCGGGTCAGCCGGATCTCCCCGGCGGAGACCTTGCAGGCAAAGTAGATGATGAGGAACACCACCTGCCCCACAAAGAAGAAATAATTGTTCAGCAGGTTGACGGCCACAAAAAAGGCGAACAGCCCCCGGCGGCCGCTGTAAATGCACTCATCCAGGGCCCACAGCATCCAGGGGAACAGGGCCACCACGTCGATGAAGTGGTTGAAAAAGATGTTGTAGATCCCAAACCCCGAAAAGGTATACAGGCAGGCCGCCAGCACGGCATAGTCGAGGTGTTTCACATAGCGGCGCATATACAGGTAGGCGCCGCCCCCTGCCACCGCAAACTTGAGCACCAGCAGCGGGCACATCAGGTAGGGCATCCAGCTCTGGGGGAACAGGGTGGACAGCCAGAAAAAGGGCGACCCGTACAGGTAGAACGAATAGGCGTTCATCACCCCGCTGCCCAGGTCGGTGGCCCAGGAGAAGGTGTTGGAGGGCAGGCGCTGGCCGCCCGCACTGGCCAGGCTGTTGGGGTAGCCCTGCCCTTTGACAAAGCCGTTCATATACCGGTAGAAGCCGATCTGCTGGCCGTTGAAATCCCCGGCATAGTGGAAAAACCCGCCGTCGATGATCTGGAAGGGCAGAAAGATCAAAGCCGCCGTCAGGGCGCACAGGCCCACCGTCAGCCAAAAGCGGTCCCGTTTCTGCCGCAGCCGCGGCCGCCGGGACAGATTTGCCATGTCCATAGCTTCCCTCTTTTCTAGCTTTTTATCTCAGACAGTATACCATGTTTGCCCCTGCAAGGAAAGGGCGAAGTTTGCCGCGCCCTTGACAGACGCCCCAAAGAGGGGTATTTTGGGTACAAAAAGGCCGGCAGCGCGCCGCTGCGCCGCCGGCCGGGAGGTTATTGCCATGTTGTATCCCTTCAATGCCCTGCTGGCCCGCATGAAGTACATCACACGCTGGAGCCTGATGCACTCCACCCGGGCCGAGTCCCTCAGCGAGCACACCTGCGACACCGCCCTGCTGGCCCACACCCTCTGCCTGATCGCACGGCGGTACACCGGCACCCCCTGCCGCCCCAAGACGGTGGCGGTGGCGGCCCTGTATCACGACGCCCCCGAGATCATCACCGGGGATATGCCCACCCCGGTCAAATACCGCAGCGAGGTGCTGCGGGATGCCTACAAGGCCATCGAGCGGGAGAGCGCGGCTGCCATGGCATCCATGCTGCCCCCCGAGCTGGAGGAGGAGGTCACCCCCTACATCACCGGGGACCTGCTGACCGCACCCGAGCGCAAACTGCTGAAGGCGGCCGACCGGCTGTCGGCCCTCATCAAGTGCATGGAGGAGGCCCGCAGCGGCAACCACGAGTTTGACGCCGCCCTGGCCCAGCAGAAGAAAGCCCTGGCCGACATGGCCTGCCCCGAAGCGGACTGGTTCATAGAGCACTGCCTGCCCTGCTACACCCAGAACCTGGACGAGCTGACCCGCCAGGGCGGCGGCCCGGCGTGAGCCGGGCGGGCGTCAGCGGTCCCACTTGTCGCACAGGGCGTTGATCTGGTCGGCAAATTTGGCAAGGTCCTTGTTGGCCCCGCCCTCGTTGTGCTCGATGACCCGCATCAGGCGGCGGCCGGCGCTGACCAGCCGCTGGAACACCGCCTGGGCCCGGCTGAGGGCGGGCGCCGCAGCCTTGGCCGCCGCCCGCTCCCGGCTGCCCTCGCTGAGGCAGACCGCGCCGTCGGCCCCCAGGGCCCACTGGGCGCCGTTGTAGGGGGCGCAGGCGGTGTAGCCCAGGCTTTGCAGGGTGTCCACAAAGAGGTCCTCCACCGCGTCGTCGCCGTGGTTGACAAAGACCCGCCGGGGCTTGGGATCAAAGGAGCCGATCCACTGCAGCAGGCCCTCGCGGTCGGCGTGGCCCGACATGCCGCCCATCTGGGCGATCTCGGCCTTCACCTCGATCTCCTCGCCGAACAGCTTGACCCCGTCGATCCCCTCCACCAGGGCGCGGCCCAAGGTGCCCACCGCCTGGTAGCCCACAAAGAGGATGGTGCATTCCTTCCGCCAGAGGTTGTGCTTCAGGTGGTGGCGGATGCGGCCGGCGTCGCACATCCCGCTGGCCGAAAGGATGACCTTGGGGGTCGTGTCCGCGTTGATCGCCCGGGACTCGTCGCTGGTGATGCTGACCCGCAGCCCCGGGAACGCGATGGGGTCGGTGCCGGCGTCCAGCAGGGCCTGGGTCTCGGCGTCAAAGCAGGACTCGTCGGTGTCCCGGAAAATGCGGGTGGCCTCGATGGCCAGGGGGCTGTCGATGTACACCGGGAAATTGCCGTGGCCGGTCACCAGGTTTTTCTCCTTGATCTCGCGGATGAAATAGAGCAGCTCCTGGGTGCGGCCCACCGCAAAGCTGGGGATGACCACGTTGCCGCCCCGGTCAAAGGTGCGCTGCAGGATCTCCACCAGCTCCCGGATGTAATCGGGGCGGGGCGGGTGGCTGCGGTCGCCGTAGGTGGACTCCATGACGACGTAGTCCGCCTCGGTCAGGTAGGTGGGGTCTTTCAGGATGGGCTGGTTCAGGTTGCCGATGTCCCCCGAAAAGACCAGCTTGGTGGTCTTGTCCCCTTCGGTGACCCAGAGCTCGATGCTGGCCGAGCCCAGCAGGTGGCCCACGTCGGTAAAGCGGGCCTCCACCCCGGGGGCAAGCTCCACTTTCCGGCCGTAATCCACCCCGACGAACAGGCTGACGGCGGTCTCGGCGTCCTCGATGGTGTAATCCGGCTCCACCGGGGGCAGGCCGGCGCGGGCGTTCTTGCGGTTTTTCCACTCCGCCTCCGACTCCTGGATGTGGGCGGAGTCCCGCAGCATGATGTCGCACAGGCGGCAGGTGGGCCGGGTGGCGTAGATCCTGCCCCGGTAGCCCTGTTTGGCCAGCAGGGGCAGATGGCCGCTGTGGTCGATGTGGGCGTGGGTCAGCAGGACCCCGTCGATCTCCCCGGGGGCGATGGGCAGGGGCTGGTTCTCGTAGACATCCTTGCCCTGCTCCATGCCGCAGTCGATCAGGAAATGCAGCCCGCCCGTCTCCAGCAGGGTACAGCTGCCCGTAACTTCATGGTTCGCGCCTAAAAATGTGAGCTTCATCGCTGCTTGCCTCCCTCCTCCCCGCGGCGTGGCCCCGGGGATGGTCATTTGATCCTGTACTGATTTCATTGTACCACAAAAGGGGCTTTCTTTTCCGCCAAAATCGGAGCCTTCTTTCCGTCAAAACGCCGAAACCCCGCCTGCCGAAAGGAGCCTTTTATGGAGCAGAGCTATTACCGCATCGGGGAGGTCAGCCGGGCCACCGGCCTCTCCAAGGACACCCTCCACTTTTACGACAAGATCGGCCTGCTGTGCCCCGAGCACGTAGACCCCCGCAACGGCTACCGCTACTATTCCCTGCGCAACCTGTGGCAGCTGGATATCATCGCCGCCTGCCGCAAGCTGAACATCCCCCTGGACACGGTCCGGCAGATCCTGTCTCTGCAGGACAACGCCCAGATCGTGGACCTGCTGATGGAATACCGCCAGGAGGCCCTGCGCCGCAGCGCCTATTACCAGCAGGTGGCCTCGGACATCCTCTGGTACCAGGAGGAGCACCGCCGCATCGAGGCCCAGAAGGACAGCCCCCCGGTGGTCCGCCAGGTCTGGCGGGAGGCGGAGCAGGTCATCGCGGGGCGGGCCGCCCAGGGCTCCCAGGCATACCATGTCAATATGCAGCAGGCCGCCCAGGCCGAGCTGCAGCAGGCCGCCTCCATCCGGCGGCGGTACGGCTATTTGCTGGACGGCGCGGGGATGCCCGCCGGCCAGGTGATCAAACTGCGGGAGTACGTCCGGACGGAAGGCCCCTACCGCTGGATCGACCCCGACGCCCTTTACACCATCCCCGCCGGGCGGTACGCCGTCTTTCTCCTCCGCATCCGGCAGGAGCGGGCCGACTTCTCCCCCCTGCTGGACTGGCTGGCCGCCCACGGGGAGGAGGCCGACGCCGTCTACGCCGAGGAGCTGGGGCTGCAGCTCTTCCCCTACATGGACGACTACGCCTGCGAGGTGCGGGCCCATCTGAAAGAAAAAACGCAAAAAGGGGCTTGACAGTGGAGCTGCTCCATCCCTTATCCTATGCGGGAAAGGAGATGGAACGTTATGGGTGACATGCCCATCGGGAAGCTGCTGTTCCGGCTTTCCCCGCCTGTGATGCTGGCACTTTTGATCCAGTCCGTTTACAACATCGTCGACAGCTACTTTGTAGCCCAATATTCCCTCACCGGCCTGACGGCCCTGTCCCTGGTCTTTCCCATCCAGCAGCTGGCCACGGCCCTGGCCACCGGCGCCGGGACCGGCCTGGGCATCCTCATCGCCCGGATGGACGGCAGCGGCGACACCGCCGCCCAGCGGGACGCCATCAAGAGCGGCCTGTGGCTGGGGGTGTTCGACTTTGCCCTGTTCGCCTGTGTGACCCTGGCCGCCCTGCAGGGCTACTTTGCCCTCTCGTCGGACCAGCCCCTGGTCCGGCAGCAGGGCGTCCAGTACGCCCGGGTGGTGCTGGCGGGGTCGCTGGGGCTGTTCGTGGAGTCCCACTGCACCAAGATCCTGCAGGCCCGGGGCAACACCTTCGTCCCCATGCTGGCCCAGGTGACGGGAGCCGCTCTCAACATCGTCCTGGACCCCATCCTGATCTTCGGCTGGCTGGGCGCGCCGGCCATGGGGGTGACGGGGGCGGCCCTGGCCACCGTGATCGGCCAGTGGGCCGCCATGGCCATCACCCTGGGGGCGGTCTGCCGCAACTGCGACCTGACCGGCCGGGTGCGCCTGCACCTGTGCGCCGGAATCTACCGCAGCGGCCTGGCCCCCATCGCCATGCAGTCCCTCTATACTTTATACATTGTGGGCCTGAACCTGATCCTCAAGCAGTTCACCGAGGACGCCGTCACCGTGCTGGGGATCTACTACAAACTGCAGACCTTCTTTTTCATCCCCCTCATGGGGCTGCAGCAGGTCATCGTGCCGGTGCTCAGCTTCAACCACAGCGCCGGGGCCGAAGGCCGCGTCCGGGAGACCCTGCGCTGGGCGGTGGGCATCTCGGAGGCGGTCATGGCCGCGGCCACCGCGGTGTTCCTGCTGGCGCCCCAGGCTCTGCTCCGCATCTTTTCGGCCAGCCCGTCCATCCTGGAGACCGGCGTGCCGGCATTGCGGATCATCTGCCTCAGCTTCCTGCCCGCCGGTGTTGCCATGATGCTCACCGTCTTTTTCCAGGGCACCGGCCAGAGCGGGCAGAGCCTCTTTGTCACCGTGCTGCGGCAGGTGGTGCTGCTGGTGCCCCTGGCCTGGGCGTTCCACTTCGCAGGGCTGACGTATGTCTGGCTGACCTTCCCGGTGACCGAGGTGCTGTCGGTGCTCTGCGCACTGGTTTTTTACCGGAGGACGCCCTTCCTGTCAAAACGCCGAAATGCCGAATAATTTTTTAGATAATCTTGACAAACGCCCTCCTATGATTTACACTAATACGGTTGAAATATCCGTCATAGAACCATGTCGTTGTATAATAGAGAGGTTTGATTTGTATGATTCGTAACGATCTGCGCAACGTGGCCATCATCGCCCATGTTGACCACGGCAAGACCACCCTGGTGGACGCCATGCTCCGCCAGAGCGGCGCTTTCCGCGACAACCAGGTGGTGGCCGAGCGCGTCATGGACAGCGGCGACATCGAGCGTGAGCGCGGCATCACCATCCTGGCCAAGAACTGCTCCTGCACTTACAAGGGCGTCAAGATCAACATCGTGGACACCCCGGGCCACGCCGACTTTGGCGGCGAAGTGGAGCGGGTGCTGAAAATGGTCAACGGCGTGGTCCTGCTGGTGGACGCCGCCGAGGGCTGCATGCCCCAGACCCGCTTCGTGCTGCAGAAGGCCCTGCAGCAGAACCTGAGCCTGGTGGTGGTCATCAACAAGATCGACCGCCCCGACGCCCGCATCAAAGAAGTAGTGGACGAGGTGCTGTACCTGCTGATGGACCTGGGCGCCTCGGACGAGCAGCTGGAGTGCCCCATGGTCTACTGCTGCGGCCGGGCCGGCACCGCCAGCCTGGACCCCGACGTCCCCGGCACCGACCTGGTGCCCCTGTTCGACACCATCCTGGACACCATCGAGCCCCCCGAGGGGGACCCGGACGCCCCCTTCCAGATGCTGGTGTCCTCCATCGACTACAATGACTTTGTGGGCCGCATCGGCATCGGCCGCATCCAGAACGGCACCTGCCGCGTGGGCGAGGAAGTGGTGGTCTGCGACTGGCACGACCCGTCTGTCCGCATGAAGGGCCGCCTGACCAAGCTGTATGACTTCCAGGCCAACGGCCGCGTCCCCTGCGACAACATCACCGCCGGCGACATCGTGGCCTTCTCGGGCCTGCCCGACGTCACCATCGGCAACACTCTGTGCGACCCCGCCAAGGTGGAGCCCCTGCCCTTTGTCAAGATCAACGACCCCACCGTGGAGATGACCTTCTCGGTCAACGACAGCCCCCTGGCCGGCCGCGAAGGCAAGTACGTCACCAGCCGCCAGATCCGCGACCGGCTCCACCGCGAGCTGCTCAAGGACGTGGCCCTGCGGGTGGAGGACTCCGCCACCACCGACTCGTTCCGGGTCATGGGCCGCGGCGAGATGCACCTGTCCATCCTGATCGAGACCATGCGGCGGGAAGGCTACGAGCTGCAGGTCTCGCCCCCGCACGTCCTGACCAAGGTCATCGACGGCAAGACCTACGAGCCCATGGAACAGGTGGTCATCGACGTGCCCACCCAGTACCAGGGCGCCGTCATGACCGGCCTGGGCCAGCGCAAGGCTGTGCTGCAGCAGATGGACGCCCTGGGCGACAGCCGGGTGCGGCTGGTGTTCCGTATGCCCAGCCGCGGCCTGTTCGGCTACCGCAACCAGTTCCTCACCGACACCCACGGCGAAGGCGTCATCAACCAGATCTTTGACGGCTACGACCTGTGGGCCGGCATGATCACCAACCGCTCCACCGGCTCCCTGGTCAGCTTCGAGACCGGCGACTCGGTCACCTATGGCCTGTACAATGCCCAGCAGCGGGGCACCCTGCTGATCGGCCCCGGCGAAAAGGTCTACGAGGGCATGGTCATCGGCTACACCCCCACCGGCGAAGACGTGGACGTCAACGTCTGCAAGACCAAGCACCTGACCAACACCCGCGCCTCCGGCTCGGACGACGCGCTGCGCCTGGTGCCCATCAGCCGGCTGAGCCTGGAAGGCTGCCTGGAGTTCCTGGCCCCGGACGAGCTGCTGGAGGTCACCCCCAAGAGCCTGCGCATCCGCAAGCAGATCCTGAACCACGAGCAGCGGATGAAGGCCCGCAGCAAGAACAAGTAACCCCTATTTCCTAAATGCCAACGGGAGGCTCCCTGTATGGGAGCCTCCCGTTCAGTTTGTCAAAGAACTGGTGCAATATCCCCCGTTTCCTGTATAATAAAGGAAACGGGGGTGTTTTTATGGAGAAATGGAAAAAGACGCGCGGAAAGAGGCAATGGTGGTAGACATCGATATGCTGGTGCCAAAGACCCATTTGCTGCGAAAGATCGAGAAGGTCATGGACTACGACTGGTTGTACGAGAAATTGGAGCCGTATTACTGCCATGACAATTGCCCCCATCCCCGAATTGACAGACAGAAAAAAGAGGCGTAAACTGGAAAGCAAAGGAGCACACGCTATGGAACAGAAGAAAATGAAAAAACGAACCGCACCCCCACGGTACGACGATGCATTCAAAGCCGGAGCCGTGCGGCTGGTCACGGAACAGGGCCGTCAGCCGGTGGAAGTGGCCAAAGAGCTGGGGATCTGCATCGACACGCTGCGCAGCTGGCTGAAAGCCTCCGGCATTCAGATGGGCCAGGTCAGCAGACAGAACCGGGAGCAAAAGCGCATCCGGGAGCTGGAAGCAGAGAACCGCAGCCTGCGCAAGCAGCTGGGCGAGAAAGACGAGGTCATAGACGTCTTAAAAAAATCCGTCGGCATCCTGTCGAAACCGTAGAGGAGA